>JACDDR010000080.1 GCA_013816895.1 Bacteroidota bacterium | reverse complement strand
GATTATAAGGCTATGTAGATGCCGCTGTTTTTCGCTCGCAGGGCGAGATACATCAATGGATGTATGACCGTTTCTCATTAAAACTTTTATTGGAAGATTGCGGGTTCGTAAATGCAAAGGTTGTATCGGCCTTTGAAAGCATGATACCGGAGTGGAACATTTTTGAACTCGATGGAAAAAATGGAAGTATCCGAAAACCCGATTCGTTATTTATGGAGGCGCAGAAAAAATGATACCCGTACATAAAAATTTTGTGACGCTTTTTAATGCCGCTTATTTGTCGCGCGGTTTGGTAATGTCCCGTTCGCTTGAAAAAGTTTGTCCCTCTTTTACTTTGTATGTGGTGGCGTTTGATGACATTACCTACAACTATTTTAAAGATAACCCGGAAAAGAATTTAAAAATAATTTCACTCGATGAATTTGAAGATCCAGAGTTATTAAAAATTAAACCCACCAGATCGGTCGGCGAATATTGCTGGACCTGTTCGTCTTCTACCATACTTTATTGTATTGAAAAATACAATCTTGATCACTGCGTTTATATTGACGCGGATATGGTATTTTACAATGATCCGCATGTGTTGTTTGAAGAATGGGGCTCACGGTCGGTACTCATTACAAAACACCGGTATACAGAAGAGTATGACCAATCGGCTTTAAGTGGTATTTATTGTGTGCAGTTCGTAGGATTTAAAAATGACGCGGAAGGTATGAAGGCGATTCACTGGTGGCGTAATGCTTGCCTCGAATGGTGTTACGATAGATTGGAAGAAGGAAAATTTGGCGACCAGAAATATCTCGACGACTGGACTACGCGTTTTAAGAATGTATGCGAGCTTCGGCATATTGGCGGCGGTGTTGCGCCCTGGAATGTTCAGCAATATCAGGTTATTAAACGGGGAGCTAACGTGTCTGTTAAGGAAATCGCAACAAAGAATATCGTGGATCTTGTGTTTTACCATTATCATGGTTTGAAATTTTTTGTGAATGGTACCGTAATATTATCTGATTATAAAATTCAAAACAAGGGTGTCCTGGATCTTTACATGGACTACGTAAAAGAACTTCTGGAAGCAGGCAAAGAGCTTAGTCAAACACTTCCGGGTGTAAATATTAACGCAGCGAGTAACAACCCGCCCTTTCTCCCACTTAATGGCAGGGAGCGATTGAAGAATGGTCTGAAGAAAATTCTCGGTAAAACAATTTATCATTCTGTTGCCCGGCAAAATATGTTTTACCTTCATGACATTACAGGATGAGCTCATTCCTGGAAAAAATAAAAAATAAAATAAACAATTCTGCTACATCGTGGAAGGTAAGATTTCAGGACGCACGGTTTTCGGGTGTTTCAAGAGCCTCTGCTAGCAAAGAAATTCTTGTTATTAAGATCGATTCAATTGGCGATTATATCCTTTTCCGTAATTTTTTAAAATCAATTAAAGAAAGTAAAAAATTTAAAAATTACAGAATCACATTATTGGGAAATGTGTGGTACAAAGAATTTGCTGAGGCTTTTGACAGGGATGTGGTGGATGAATTTATCTGGGTAGATCTCCACCAATTAAAAAAAATAAGCACCTTTAATTCGTTAGCAAAAAAATTTCACGCGTCAGGTTTTGAATATGTTGTAAGCCCTTCATATTCCCCGGCAATTGAAGATGTTCGGCTTCTGTATTTGTGTGGGGCCAGAAACAAAGTATTCCATAAAGGAAACGATCTGAATGTGAAAGCCTGTTTAAGGGAAAAATACACTTCCGACGCCTATGCGATTGAAACAGGTCATAGACTCGACTTTGAGTTTTACCGTTATAGAGATTTTTTCCAAAAGTTTTTAAATGAAAAGCCCCGAGTTACAGATAGCAGGATTGCAATACCAATATCTGATAGCAAAACGGTTCTTATTTGCCCTGGGGCCAATTCGCTCCTTAGAAAGTGGCCCGCCCCTATGTTTGCCGAACTTATTGATCAAATACACGATGCATATGCTGGGTATTCATTTTTTATCGTTGGATCATCCAGCGACTGGGAGACTGCAGATCAAATTATCAATAAGTGCATTTCAAAAAATATAAGTAATCAATGCGGTAAACAAAACCTAGTAGATCTCACAAAGCTTGTGGCATCCTGCGGGTTGTTTATCAGCAACGACACAGGGCCTTATCATATTGCAATGGCTTTAAAGAAAAAGGCAGTCTGCATATCAAACGGAAACAACTACCAGCGGTTTACTCCATATCCTCCTGAGTTGGATAGGCAGTCTGTTACTGTTCTTTCAGATAAAGTAGAAACATTAATGATGGATGCGGCAAGCATCGCGATATCTCAATCGCATCTTTCACAGGAAAAAATGAGTGATATACCAGTGGAAAAGGTTTTTAAGGCGGTAAAAAAGTTATTACCATGAAAAAAGTTTCAATTATTACCATTAATCTCAATAATGCCGAAGGATTAGAACGAACAATAAAAAGCGTTGCCGCGCAAGTGACAGGCGATTTTGAATTTATTATCGTTGACGGAGCCTCTTCGGATAACAGCGCGAATGTGATTGAAAAATGGTTGAATGTAATAACAAGCTATGTAAGTGAAAAAGATTCAGGGATATACGAAGCAATGAATAAAGGGATAAAAATGAGTTGCGGTGAGTATCTTCTTTTCCTTAACTCTGGCGATTATCTTGCCGGTGCTCATGTGCTTGAGAGCGTAATTCCTTTGTTGGACACAGAAGATGTAATAGGTGGAAAAATTATTAAACTAGTGGATGGGAAAGAACACATAATTGATTCTCCGCCGGCAATTACAATAGACTGGTTCCTGGATGTGAGCCTTCACCACCAGGCCACTTTTGTCCGCAGGTCTTTATTTGAAGCTCATGGATATTATAACGAAACCTATAGGCTTGGCGGGGATTATGAGTTTTTCGTGCGGACACTTCTTAAGGAGCGAGGCACATACAAGAACATTCCCAAGGTGGTGTGTTATTTTCCGGCAGATGGCATTAGCAATCAACAGAAATGGCTAAAGATAAACAGTGAGGAAAAGGAGCGAACCTGGAACATGCATTTTGGCAAAACCGTAAGGGAAACGATCGAGGCATACGGTGCTTTAAGGAGTTCCAGGGAGATGAAGTGGGGCCGGCGCATTATGAAAAGGCTTTCATTCTTAAAAAAGTAGTAAATTTAGAATGTATATGGCACGCATCATTGATCTTAAGACATTCACAGATAAACGCGGCAATCTTACTGTCATAGACAGGAGTATTCCGTTTGACATCAAGCGCATTTTCTATATCTACGGTGTAGACGATTCAAAACGGGGTGGGCATAGACACAGGAAAACAATACAGGCAGCAATTTGCATTAAAGGATCCTGCACCATTTATAACAATGATGGTACTAAAGAGGAAATATTCCGCCTCGACAAGCCGAACAAGTGTCTTTTGCTTGAGCCGCATGATTGGCACGCTATGTATGATTTTTCCGATGACGCTATACTGATGGTCCTCGCGTCGGAATATTTTGATGAGGGTGATTATATTTTTCAACCGTATTAACCATGATTGAATACGAAAACCTAGCCAGGCTTAATGAACCTTTTTTCGAGGATTATAAGAAGGCGTTTTCAGAAACGCTTGAAAGCGGCTGGTTTATTCTTGGAAATAAAGTTAAACAGTTCGAGGAACAGTATTCAGATTATTGCGGCATCAAACATACCATAGGTGTAGCCAATGGACTTGATGCTCTGACATTATCATTAAAGGCTTTTGATTTTGAAAAAGACTCAGAAGTGATTGTGCCATCCAATACTTATATCGCTACAGTTCTTTCGATTCTGCATTGCGGCTGCAGGCCAATTCTGGTTGAGCCGGATCTGGAAACCTATAACATTAATCCGGCTTTAATCGAAGAAAAAATAACACCAAAAACAAAAGCTATAATGGTTGTGCATTTGTATGGTAAACTATGCGATATGGACAAAATAGAAGACATAGCTTGCCGTTATGGTTTAAAGGTGATTGAGGATTGCGCTCAGTCACATGGCGCAAGTTATAAAGGAAAACGTTCAGGCAGTTTCGGAGATTTTGGGGCGCATAGTTTCTATCCGACAAAAAATCTTGGTGCCCTCGCGGACGCGGGCGCGGTTACCTGCAGGGATGATGCGCTCGACGAAAAGATAAGAACGCTGCGTAATTACGGGTCTACTGTGAAATATTATAACGATGAAGTGGGATACAATTCGCGATTAGATGAAATGCAGGCGGCGTTCCTGTCGGTTAAATTAAAACACCTTAATGCAATAAATAATCATAAAAGAAATCTGGCCGCGCTATACAACCAAGGTTTAAACAAGGAATTTATTAAACCCAATGTTCATGCTGATTATTATGATGTGTATCACATATACTGCATCCGTCATCCTAAGCGCGATAAGCTCAGAGAATATTTACTCCGGAATAATATAAAAACAGAAATACATTATCCGGTTGCGCCAAATAAACAGAAAGCCATGAAAGGGATTCTGGACACTCAGCCCACGCCAATTGCTGAAGAAATTCATAGGACTGCATTAAGTTTACCAGTTTCATTTTATCACACTCTCAATGACGTTGAACAAGTTATCAGCGTAATGAATAAGTTTTGAATATCCCTGTTTCCATAGTAACTATAAATTACAATAATGGCCCAGGCCTGCAAAAAACCATTGAAAGTGTTAAAGCACAGAGCCTATCATGCTATGAGTTTATTGTTGTTGATGGCGGCAGCAACGATTCAAGTCCCGGCATCATAAAATCTAACCTCGATATAATATCATACTGGCTCAGTGAGAAAGATAATGGCATTTATCACGCCATGAACAAAGGGGCGAGGAAAGCTTCAGCAGAATATATAATGTTTCTTAATTCAGGTGATGTGTTTGCCCATGAGTCGGTTCTTGCCAATGTTTTACCATCGCTCCAGGCCGATATTGTTTATGGGAATATTACTGCGCTTGATAGTAGAGGAATAAAAACTCATCTGAAAAGTTTCGATGAAGCCAGTATTCATAATCTTTGGGTGTCTACTATCTGGCATCCCACCGCTTTTACGCGCAAATCCCTTTTTATAAAGAATGGTTTTTTTAATGAAAGTTTTCGTCTTGCCGGTGATTATGAATTTTTTGTACGCAACATCATTAAACATGATGCAACTACCAAATATATCAACCAACAAATCACAGCGTTCGATATGGGTGGCGCAAGTAATAAGCAGGATAATAAATACCTGCTTGACCAGGAAAGAAAATTGGCCTGGAAACTGAACTTTTCCGACCCCCTTATTTTTCTATTTGAAAATTATGTGCGAATGCTTCGTTCTTCGGAATATCAATGGGGTAAAAGAATTTCAAGATTTCTGCCGTTATGAAAGAACTATTGTTTAAAAAATATAAAGTTTTTAAGGTGAGATGTGCTACTTTTTCTGCACGAATAAAGCGTTCGTTTACATCCACCACTTTGCGGGGCAACGAATTTTTTAATATTCCTATAATTGTAAATAACCGTAATCGCTATACTTTTTTAAAAGAATTAATCTGCTGGCTGGAACAAAATAACTATACAAATATTTATATACTTGATAATGATTCCACTTACGCGCCATTACTTGAATATTATGCATCTACTAACCACAAGGTAATTTACCTTGGTGCGAATTTTGGGTATAAGGCTTTATGGAAAAGTGAATTATTTAGCAGAATTGAAAGGGGATATTATGTTTACACAGATTCTGATTTGCTTCCCACCCAAGACTGCCCCTCCAACCTGGTTGAAAATCTTTATAAAATTTTACGCAAATATAAAGCGATTGAAAAAATTGGCGTTGCGTTAAAAATTGATGATATTCCTGATTCATACGCTCTTAAGCAGGATGTGATACGGGTGGAAAGTCAATATTGGCTGAAGAAGGTTGAAGGAGACATTTACGACGCTCCGGTTGATACTACTTTTGCTTTGTACAGGCCTTACGCGCAAGGTGACGCCGAAGAGTGCAAGGCATACCGGGTTGCGGGGAACTTGATTTTCAAACATCAACCCTGGTATGAAAACAGCGCGGAGCCAACTGCGGAAGATGTGTATTATCGGAAGTCTGTGGCGGGCGGCTCATCCTATTGGCTAAATTTTAAATAAAAACTTATATTTGAATATGAGTTTAATGAGGAATATTTATCACGCGGTACTTTCCGAAGATTTGCGCTGGAAAATATATCATCACAAAAATATCAAAAAGAACAAAAAGCTTCTCAATAATATTATAGTCTTCCTTGAATCGCCGGCAAATCCATTTCCGAAACAAGATTCTAAGGAAATAATATCCTTTTTAAAGGAAAACGGATTACATGTTTTCCCCTATGAATTTTCAAAAAAATACAAAGCGGATGATGTTAAAGTAGTTTATAATGAATTGAACGGTCTTCATTATGTAAATTACTTTGATAAAAAGTTATACTTTAAAAAGGATTGGACCCCTGAAAAAATCCGCTCAAAATTTTCTTTTCTTTTAAATGAACAAGATGCGGGTTCACCACATCAATATCTTTCCGAAGACTTTAAAATGGAACCGGGGACGGTTATTGCCGATGCCGGCGCTGCTGAGGGTATTTTTATCCTTCCTTTTATTGATACGATCAAACATGCTTATCTATTTGAAACAGACGAAGAATGGATTGAAGCCCTAAACGCTACCTTTGAAAATTATAAAGATAAAGTAACCATCATAAACAAGTATGTGTCCGATAAAAATGACAGTATGAATGTTAGCCTTGATTCTTTTTTTCAAGACAAAAATGTTGATTTCATTAAAATTGATGTTGACGGAGCAGAAATGGAGTTGCTGAAGGGAGCAAAAAAGATTTTGTCAGAATTACATCCTTTAAAAGTCGCAATTTGCACCTATCACAATCAAAAGGATGAAATTGAGTTTAATGAATTGCTGAAGTCTTACGGCTTTAAAACTTCTACATCGGATAAGTTCATGTTGTTTCATTATGACGATAATCTAACAGAACCTTATCTGAGAAGGGGGATTATCAGAGCGCAGAAATAATGATGAACGTTTCTGTTTGCATCCCAACGTATAATAACCTTGATCTTTTTAAAAGATGTCTTGCCTCTGTGCTTATTCAGGACTTTAAAGATTATGAAATAATTATTTCTGATGATTCCACAAATGATTTGATAGAAGATTATATAAAGACCTTGCATTTGCCGAACTGTTTTTATGTTCATAACGCTGCGCCCTTTGGTTCGCCGGGTAATTGGAATAACGTGATGAATATGGCAACAGGCAAATACGTTAAAATTCTTCATCACGACGATTACTTTACCGACAAATTCTCATTAGGTAAATTCATTCATGCGCTTGAAACGTCGGGAAAAACTTTTGCTTTTTCCTATACAAAAATAGTTTACCGGATTGATAACAGCACGTTCATCCATAAACAAACGACACGACAAATAAAAAGAATCAAGAAACAACCTGAGTTTTTATTTTTTAGAAATGTAATTGGTGCTCCCAGTGCAGTTTGTTTTAAAAATGATAAAACCACATTGTTCAATACGGAGTATAAATGGCTGGTAGACGTAGAATTTTATCTTTCTTATTTTAAAAAAAATCCGGGCTTTGTTGTTATTCCTGAACCCTTGGTTTCTGTTGTTGCGGGAGAAGAAGGTCAGATCACGCAGAGTGTTTCAAAAGATCCTGCGGTGGTTATAGCCGAGAATCTGAGTTT
This sequence comes from Bacteroidota bacterium, assembly GCA_013816895.1. Classification (GTDB taxonomy): domain Bacteria; phylum Bacteroidota; class Bacteroidia; order B-17B0; family Aurantibacillaceae; genus Aurantibacillus. The sequence goes on along the minus strand of JACDDR010000080.1, from coordinate 11,146 downwards.
ATTCTCAGTGGTTCATGCCTCGGGATATAACACCAGGAAATCTTCACTTTTTTTTCAGGAGTTGTTTGTGGAGTATGGTATTGAATCTTTCGCGCAATTAAGCTCTGAATATAAAATCCCTGGTAACATACGGCATTTGATGGAAGGAGTTTTTGTTGCCGTAAAAAAGAACAAAGGACTTAAAAAGTTCATAAAACGAATTTTAACTAGTCGGTATAACAAGAGGTTTTTTCAAATGGAACGATTTTAATGATCATAGTTACGTTAAAAGGAGGCTTAGGCAATCAATTGTTCCAGTATGCAGCCGGAAGGGCGCTGGCAATCCAACGAGGCGAAGAATTGCTGCTCGATCTTTCATTCCTCAGCAAAGATCCTCATGGAGCTTACACCAGGCGTCAGTTTGAACTGGATCAGATAAAATTTAAAGCGCGCGTGGCTTCTGACGAAGAACTCCGTAGGTTCGGGAAAACTACCGTAGTTTCAAGGGTTCTTAATAAATTTAAATTAACGTCACATTATGTTTTTAACGAAAACGGGTACGCTTACATCCCCGGGTTTAACAGGTTGCCCAATAACGTATTGTTAAATGGTTACTGGCAAAGCGAAAAATATTTTAAGTCAGTTAGAGGAACTCTTTTAAAAGAAATTGCACCAAATTTTGAATTCACCGATGCCGGACGATCAATTAAAAATCAGATAGATTCAGTAAATTCAGTTAGCATCCATGTACGAAGGGGCGATTTTATTACATTAAAAAATGCACATGAGTTTCACGGGGGTTGCGACATGACTTATTATTCAAAGGCAATTGAAAAAATTAATTCACTGACGAATGATCCTGTGTTTTTTATCTTTAGCGATGACATTTCATGGTGTAAAAGCCGATTCTCCTTTATTCACAACGCGCATTTTATAGAAAACGAACCTGCAAAAAAAAGCGCGCAGGATCTTTTTCTCATGAGCTATTGCAAGCATAATATTATTGCAAACAGTAGTTACAGCTGGTGGGCAGCCTGGCTTAATTCTAATCCTAACCATAAAGTTTTAATGCCATCAAGCTGGTATAAAGAAATAAAAAGTGACACGATAGATATAGTTTCTGAAAACTGGATAGTGGTTTAAACCCTAACGGCTTTGGTAAGTAACAACCAGTACCATCTTTCTTTGTACCTTTAAGTGTGAAATATAAATTCAAACATTCTTAAAAACTAAATGGGCACGTCAAATAATAATAATTTTGTATCTGTAATAATGCCTGCTTATAACGCTTCAGCTTTTATCTCGGAGGCGATTAAAAGTATTCTTAACCAAACGTATTCTAATTTTGAGTTTATAATTATTAATGATGGTTCTACAGACTCTACTGAAAAAATAATCAGGCAATACAACGATTCACGGATCGTTTATATAAAAAACGAAAGTAATCTGGGTCTGATAGAAAGTCTGAATAAAGGTATTAGTATCGCGAAAGGGGTATTCATCGCGCGAATGGATGCTGATGACATTTCCCTTCCTGCACGCCTTTTGAAACAGGTTGAAGCCCTTGAATTTAACAGTGGGCTTGTTGCGGTAGGGTCAGACTATTTTCAGTTAGTTAATAACCGCCGCCGCTTAATTCAAAATGATAACGATAGTGATTATCAGAAAGCGATGTTACTTTTTACGCCATGCTTTTGTCATCCGGTAGTAATGATGAGGAATGTTTTTACGGAGAAAAATTTAAAGTATAAATCTGAATATAAGTACGCGGAGGATTACAAGCTGTGGACCGAATTGGCGCACATTGGAAAGTTTGCTAACATTAACGAGCCCCTGCTGGAATACCGGGCGCATTCAGGCCAGGTAAGTACAGAGAATCATCAAAAGCAATTGGAAATAAGCGAACGGATCAGGCGCGAGTTTTATGAAAGTCTTGGACTGCAGTTTACTCCGAAGGAATTCAAAAGCCTCAATCTTATAGGAAATAATGTTTTTATCCGTAAAGAAGAAGAACTCCTGGATATAAGCAATGTTTTAATGAAAATCCGCAATCAAAACAACGTATTAGAAATTTTTAATGACTCCTCCCTTGACAAATTGCTGTATAAATTTTGGCTTGATAGCTGCGGCAATGCTTCACTTGGACTAAAGGCCTGGAGAATTTATAAATCCTCGGAGCTTTCCGCTATTTGCGACACCGGTCAAGTACAGAAAGTAAAACTTTTAGCGAAGTGCCTGATCAGAAGTTTTCGATAATTTTCTTAAACTCTTTTGTCCACGTATGCCAGTTAAGTTTCTCAATGTATAATTTCCGTGTACTTTGGCGCAGTGAAATATACTTAAGCGGTTCTGTTATCAGTCCTTCAATAATTTCGGCGTATTTATTTCCTTTGTCCGAGTAATCTACAAGAAAACCATTAAGGCCTTCTGTTAAATGTCCTTTTACTCCGCCAGTATTCGCAACAATAGACGGTATCCCGAACGCGCTCGCTTCGTTTATAACAATAGGCGTGCAGTCGAAGCGGGTTGGGAGAAGCAGCAAATGATGCGATGCGAAAATAGCAGAGAGTTTCTTTTGCCCCTCAGCATCATTCTTGTCAATAAAAGGTATCACAGTTATATTCTCATCTTTCACCTCTTCCGGTGGAATGCAGCCTACCACTGTTAAAGAAACAGCATAGCCCCGTTCTCTTAAAAGATTAAAAGCATTAAAAGCAATGTCGCCTCCTTTGCTATCCCAGTAAACACCTACAAACAAAAGTTTCCACTTAACCGGAATTTCAAATACCAACTCCTGTTCAGAAGGTAACACTTCGAAATTGGCCCCAAATGGAAGCACGTGAATTTTGTCGGGCGAAGCGCCATAATCCTCCTTGAGGGATTTGGCAGCCCATTCGGATGACACAATTATTTTTTTACTTTTTTGAATGCCTTTCTGTTCAATTAAATTTCCAAGAGTAATAGAGTTAGCGGTTAAGTGTGTAAGGCTTTTATGATAATTTAAGCAGGATTTAAAAGTTCCATCAGTAATATAAAGAATAGGTACATTGGTTTCCAGGAAAGCGATCTCCGTCGAGGCTGCCGGCGCCACAAGCAGATCATAACTACCTTCACTTATTTTTTTTGAAAAAAATGCTGCATACGCCTTGCTTAAAAGTGGACTATGCCGGTAATCAAATCTTTTTTTGAAAAGCCGGAGGAGAAGCTGATTGATGGTTTTCCCTACTGTAAGCGCAAATGTGGGTTCAACCGGACCAAGTATTTCTACCCTGCCAATCGTACTCAACGCTTTATATATACTGTAATGTGTGCCCGACCACACTTTTTTGTTTTTGGGATCTTCAGCCGAAAGGTATCCTATTTTTAAGGAAGAGTTCATCACGTTTTAAAATTAAGACTATTTTTACGAAAAATCTATCTATCAGCAGCAGCTTAAGCATAATTATCGTTAGTTACAATTGTAAAGAATTTTTAGCCGAAGCCATTGACTCCGTATATAAATTTGTGCCAGGCTCGTTTGAAATTATAGTTGTGGACAATGCTTCAACCGACAACACGGTTGATGAACTTTCGCCCAAATATCAGGAAGTAAAATTTATAGCCAATAATTATAACGCCGGGTTTTCAGCAGCAAACAATCAGGGTGTCGCGGCTTCAAAAGAACAAACACTGCTCTTTCTGAACCCTGATGCAAAGCTGATCAGTTCCGATCTGAGCAAAGCACTTCTTGTTTTGGAGACGAGCAGTCAGGCATTAATCGGTCCGAAAATTTTAAACCCGGATGGATCTTTGCAGGAATCTGTTATTAAAATTCCAGGAGCCTGGGCTGTATTTAAAGAGGCTTTATTCCTTACTTATTTTTTTAAGGATGATATGGCTTTTGTTGTTAAGGAAAATGATTTCGCTTTATCCGGTGCTTGCCTTCTTATTCCTCGCGCGGTATTCAAGCAACTTGGAGGCTTTGATGAAAATTTATTCTGGATGGATGATGTGGATCTGTGTTACCGCGCCAGGCAAAACGAAACGAAGGTTGTTTATTTTAAGGACTGGAGCGTCACGCACGAAATTGGTGTGTCGAGCCGCAAAAATTACAGTTCGGTTATTGCAAACCAATTGATAAGCAAATTAAAATTCTTCAGAAAAAATAACAAGAAGTCGGATTATTTTTTATCGATTCCTTTTATCCAGTTGCACATCTTTTTACGAATTATTTTATTTTTATTCCTGCTGCCTTTTAAAGAAGTGTTTCGTAAAAAATGGATGGCCTATTTGTATACGCAGCGCGTTTTTTGGCGGTATCTGTTTGTGAAAGAAAGCAAATTATTTTAAGTACTTTTATAGGGAAGAACAAAGCCTTATGAAAATTCTTTTATTATCTGATACGTTTAGTGAGCACACCGAAAAGTGGGCACTTGGACTGGCAGAGAAAGGATTTAAAGTCGGATTGTTCAGTTTCAACAAAGCAGATTACCCCTGGTATAACCATCCGAACATTACATTGTGTTATGAGCCTCAAAATGCAATTGATGCAAACAGAGGCGCTACAAAAGTTGGTTATTTAAAGCTTGTGGGTGTTCTAAAAAAAGCAATAAAAGTTTTTAAGCCGGATATTCTTCACGCGCATTACGCAACCAGTTACGGACTTGTGGGTGCGTTAACCGGCTTTCACCCTTATGTGATTTCGAGCTGGGGAACAGATGTGATGCGATTCCCTCAAAAAAATTTTATTGCAAAAAGTATTTTGAAATTCAATTTTAGAAAGGCCGATCTTCTTTGTGCTACTTCTAACACCATTAAAAAATATATACACGCGGTGATAAACAAACCGGTTACGGTGATTCCGTTTGGAGTTGACGTGAACGTTTTCAAAGCAAAAGAAGTTCATTCTTTATTCGGACCGGAATGTACGGTAATAGGCAGTATAAAGCCCCTTGAGCCTTTGTATAACAACGATGTGCTGCTAAAGAGCTTCGCACTTCTCGCGCCGAAATACGAAAATTTAAGGTTGCTGATCATTGGCAACGGCACCATGGAAGATTCCTTAAAACAACTAAGCGAAGAGCTTGGCATAAAAGAAAAAGTAATATTTACGGGCAGAATACCATTTGAAAAAATAAGTGATTATTTTAACATGATTCACATCCTTGCCAACCTGAGTGAGTACGAGAGTTTTGGCGTGTCGGTTATTGAAGCGATGGCCTGCGAAAAGGCGGTGCTGGTTACAAATGTCGGCGGATTAAAGGAAGTTGTTCCGGACGATTCGGTGGGGCTCAAAGTAAGTGTGGGAAACATAGAAGAGACGGCTGCGAAGCTTGAAGAACTCGTTATAAATAAAGATTTGTGTAAAACAATCGGCCGTAACGCCCGGCAGCACGTATTAAAGAATTATACTTGGGAGAATAATCTGGAACAGATGATCTCGGAATATAAAAAATTACTTAAGTGATCTTAAAAACTATAGATAGTCTCGAAGAATTTTGTGCAGCTTCCGAACCCGCTATTGGTGTTTTCGGCAGCAGGAAATGGCTTCAGGTGTATGGGACCAAACTCACACTTGTGGGAATTTATAAAGATGAACATCAGCTCATCGGCGGTTTTTATTTTATGCATACCAAAAAGTTTGGCCTCACTTTTTTAAAATTACCGCCATATACGCCGCATTGCGGTTTGTTTTTTGTTTCGCAGAGCAGCAACCAGTCTTCGATAAATAATTTTAGCAAGGAAATTGTTTCGGATGTGTGTAATTATATTTCTTCGCAAAAGAGCGCGCTTACTGTTCTGGCCTTTCCGAGCAACATCATCGACCTGCAACCTTTTATCTGGGAGAAGTACAAGGTGATTCCAAATTACACTTACCGGATCAACCTTTCAAAAACTATTGAAGATATTAAAAGCAATTTCGATTCTAAAAACAGGAATGTAATTAGTAAAGCCTTAAAGGAACAGGTAAGCGTTGAAGAAAACACGTTAAGTAAAACGGATCTCTTTTCTTTTTTTAATAATTCGTTGAGCACAACCGATGCTAATATTTATACAGAGGAACTGAAAAATATTTTTATTGAATTTTCTGATGCTTCTAATTCATTCAGCCTCGAAGCAAAGAAAGAGAATACTTTGATCGGCGTGGTATTCTGCGTATTCGATAAAAATGTTTGTTATTACCTTCTAGGGGGAGTTAACAAGGCGTCAGGAATCCAGGGCGTGAATAACCTCCTTGTTCAAAAAAGTATTGAAAAAGCAAAAGATCTTGGATGTATTACTTTTGATTTCGAGGGATCGATGTTAAAGGGCGTGGAAAAATTTTTCCGTGGCTTTGGTCCGGAGTTAGTTCCGTATTACACTGTTAACAAAGGAAAGCTGCCTGTGGAACTGCTTTTAAAATTTAAGAAAAGAGAATTGTTTTAACCGATGCGTAAATTACTTTTGAAAATATTGCCATCAGGTATTATAGAACTTTACAAAAATTACCGTAGAAGTCTGCGCAAAAAAAGATTATCTCATCTTGAAAAAGAAAACCGCATTGTTACACAGGAGGTGATTGAAAATGCTCTTGCTAAAAACGGAATACATCAAGGCGATACGGTAATGCTGCATTCATCATTGAGTAAAATAGGATTTGTAAAAGGCGGTGCTGAAACGGTTATTCAGGCTTTTTTAAAAGTAATTGGTGGCCAGGGTACTTTAGTGATGCCGTCTTTCCCAGCTGTAGGTTATAACTATGATTATTTAAATGCATTTCCTGTTTTCGATATAAAAAATACACCTTCAAAAATGGGTGTAATCACTGAGGTATTCAGAAAGATGAAAGGCGTTAAAAGAAGCTTTCATCCTACTGATTCTGTATGCGCTTTAGGGCCACAGGCCGAATATCTTACCAGTACTCATTTCGGAAGATTAACACCTTATGATGAGAACAGTCCCTTTTTTAAACTGACAAAATTAAATGCCAAAATAGTAATGATAGGGGTGACCCTGGATTCTCTTACCAATCTTCATACTTTGGAAGATGCTGTTCCTGATTTTAAATTTCCGGTGTATCATTCGCGTATTTTCGATTGTAAACTTGTGAATGAAAATAATGAAGTGGTGTTTATGAAAACCAAATGTCACGACCCTAACTATTCAAAGAAGAGAAAGTGCAATGAGTTGTTGCCATTGTTTAAAAGCGGAGGCTTTTTATCCGAATCAGTTTTGGGTGAAACCTCGATGCTGATTATTGAAGCAGAAAAAATGCATGAGTGGATGATAAAAAACTATCGGGAAAAAGGTATAACCATGTACACGCCGAAGGGCAGTTAATTTGAGCAAAGTAGTACATATCACATTCGATTACGAATTATTTTTCGGGAGCAGTTCCGGAAGTATTCAAAAATGCATGCTGGAGCCAACAGAAGAGTTGATGCGCATTGCTGAAAAAAATAAAGCCCGGTTTGTGTTTTTTGTAGACGCTGGCTTCATCTGGCAATTGAGACAACATGCTCATGTTACTCAGTGCAGGGAGGATCTGCAATTGATATCGGAACAAATTATACGGTTGCATAAAGCCGGGCACGAAATTGCTTTGCATGTTCATCCGCATTGGGAGGACAGTTACTATGAAAAAGGTTCCTGGAAAATTAATGTGTCGCGCTACAAGCTTGCCAATTTTAATGAGGATGAGATCAGAGGCATCGTTAGTAAATATCATAAAGCTCTGACAGATATCACCGGGCAGCAATGTAAGTCTTACAGGGCGGGCGGTTGGTGCGTTCAACCGTTTAAAAAAATAAAACAGGCGCTCGAAACGAATAATATTTTTACCGACAGCAGCGTTTACAAAAATGGTTTCCAGGATTACAGTGCTCAGAGCTACGACTTCAGAAAAGCGCCGGATAAAGCGGAGTGGAATTTCGAGGACGATGAATGCGATGAAAATATAAATGGTAAATTCAGGGAAGTAGCAATTACACCTGATCGGCTATCACCCTTATTTTATATTAACTTGTATTTGAAAATGAAACTGAATCCTCAAAACTTTAAACCTGTTGGCGATGGGTCGTGGCTTAAGAACAAAAAGAGAATTTACGGGCATTTTTATTCTTTTACCGATCATTTTGCCTGTTGCGATGGTTTCTTTGCTTCCAGGCTCAGGCAAATTCTTTTAAAGAATGAAAGCAGAGGTAGTAGAAGAATGCTGGTGTTGGGTCATCCGAAATCAATGGCGAAATGCTCATTTTATTATCTGGATAATTTTCTTGAATACGCGATAAAAAAAGGATATAAAATAAGTACACTTGCCGGATCGGAATGAAGTTTTTAAAAAATAGCGAAATTGATTTTAAGAAATGGGATGAAACCATTCTTCTTTCATCAGCCCCTTTGGTGTTTGCTCAGTCGTTTTATCTGAATGCTACCAGTCCGGGCTGGTCGGCTCTCGTAAAAGGTAATTATAAATGTATAATGCCTTTAACGGCCAATAGAAAATTAGGAATCAATTATTTATTACAGCCCCCATTTACGCCACAGCTCGGCTTGTTTGGAAGGTTTACGAAGGAAACCGAAAAAGAATTTTTTGATTTCATTAATGCGGGTTATAAATATATTCATATTGAACTGAACCATTCAAGCTCTTTAAAAGCGAATGGAATAAAAGAGAAAAAAACATTCATCATTGATTACAAGACTCACTACAATTATAACTCCAACACAAAACGTAATATCGCGAAGGCTCAGAAGGCGGGATGGGTAGTAGAGACGATGGACGAGAAAGATGTTCTGGCGGCCTCAAAAAAACTCATCAATCCCTTTCTGAAAAAATTGAAAATTAACGCGTCACAGATAAAACAGTTCGAGCAATTATTGATCAATGCAATGCTGAATGAATCACTCACAACAATTGCAGTAAAAAACGGTGAAAATAAAATTTGCGCGCTGGGTCATTTCATCTCTAACGGAAAACATGCTGTTTATTTAAAAGGAACAACGGTTGATAAGGTGGGTCATTCTGGCAGCATGCATCTGTTAATGCATCACGCTATTGAATATTATAAAAAAAAGGGCGTAGCGATGTTTGATTTTGGCGGGGGACAAAAAGCGTCCATAGCACAGTTCTTTGAAGGGTTTGGGGCATTGCCGCTCAATTACAGTGAGTACAAAGTAAATAACTTGCCGGCTCCTTTAAAGTGGTTAAAAAAATGAAAGCGATTATTTCTCACGATATCGATCACATTAAAGTTTCTGAACATTTGTTCAGGGACATGATCGTGCCTAAATACATGGCCAGGATGCACGTGGAACTGGTGACGGGGAAAATTTCGTTACGCGAATATATTTTACGCTGGTCGGATTTTTTTAAAAACAAATGGCAGAATGTAGATGAGCTGATAACGTTTAATAATGTAAATGGCATTCCCTCTTCTTTTTTTATTGCGGTAAATAAGGGCGTGGGTTTAAATTATTCTAATCAATCGGCTCTCTTGTGGATTGAACAGATGAAATCACGGAATTGCGAGATTGGAATTCATGGCATTGAATTCGATAATAAAGAACTTATAAAGAAAGAACACGACCTTTTTTCAGAACTCACAGGCATAAAAAATTTCGGAATCAGGATGCATTATGTGCGTAATACTTCCGAAACGTTTAACCTGATGTCGGAATGCGGCTATTCATACGACAGTACGGAACATAGCTTTAAAAATCCGTATAAGATCGGCAATATGTGGGAGTTTCCTTTTCAGTTAATGGATGGCTGGGTGATTGAAAATGGAAAAAGCTGGCAATCTGTGGATCTTGAAAAGGCGAAAGAAAACACGCTAAGAATAATCGATAAGGCTTCAAGTGAGAATTTAAAATATCTTGGAATTGATTTTCACGACCGGTATTTTTCTCATTCTTTTAAGACCTGGTTGAATTGGTATATCTGGGTTGTGGATTATTTGAAGCAAAATAAAATTGAATTTATTAATTACGCTGAAGCAATCAGGGAACTCGAAAAATAAAAAATATGGCGATCTGGAACGGAATTATCACCACAGAATTATTGAATGATTTAAATAAAAATTCGCTCGGTGGATTTTTCGAAATTAAATTTACCGAAATAGGGGAAGATTATTTAAAAGCAACTATGCCGGTGAATAATAAAACAAAGCAGCCCTTCGGTCTTTTGCACGGCGGAGCTTCAGTAGCGTTGGCAGAAACTATTGGGAGCGTGGCGAGTATGTGTTTAATTAACCGCGATTTATTTATGGGCGTTGGAATAGAGATAAATGCCAGTCACATAAAAGCGGTAACAACGGGAACCGTTAGCGCCACCTGTTCACCTCTTAAGATTGGCGGAAAAACGCATGTGTGGGACATTAAAATCGTGAATGATCAAGGCGAATTATGCTGTGTAAGTCGTTTTGTGGCCATGGTGATTGCAAAACAAAAACTTTTATAGCCCTACCCCTGACTGAGTTTAGAACTCTGTCAGGGGTAGGGAGGGTTCTAAACTCTGTCAGGAGGTAGGAACTATTTAAAAACAAAAAACCCCGCCGGAGCAGGGTTTAATTATATTTTGGTGAGTAGCAGAATTATTTCTTCTTTCCGTAACGTGTGCGGAATTTATCAACGCGTCCTGCTGTATCAACAAGAACCTGTTTTCCGGTATAAAATGGGTGAGAGGTCATGGAGATATCCAGTTTCACTAAAGGATATTCGGTTCCATCTTCCCATTTAGCGGTTTCTTTAGTATCCGCGCAGGAGCGGGTTAAAAATGAGAAACCGTTGCTCATATCTCTGAACACGCATAATCTGTAGCTTTCCGGGTGTATTTCTTTTTTCATGGCCGTAATGTATAATTTTGGGCTGCAAATATACGACAAAAAATCCAGTAACCAAATCTATTTTAAAATATATGTAGTAACAACCTTGGTATCACTGAGCCCTATAAATTAACATTTCAGGAAAAAATGTGGGGCAATATTTGTTTTTTAAAATTCTTTAACTAATTTAGCAGCCTAAGTATATTGGCATAAAAGTATACTTACAATTTATTAACAACAAAGTATGAAAAAACTTTTCGCACAAATTGCTATTGCAATAGCAGGTTTTACAGGAGTTGCTGTAGCACAGCAGGATCCTCAATTCACCCAGTGGATGCACAACAGGTTGATTTATAATCCTGGGTACGCAGGTACTTCAGGAG
>JACDDR010000185.1 GCA_013816895.1 Bacteroidota bacterium | reverse complement strand
AGAATAATTAGTAAAACCAAAACAACCGCAAGAAAAACAGCCATTTGCTTTTGCCTTGCGTTATCACCTTCAAGTTTCAAAATTTTTACGTCGTTTACATACTTAGTTTCAGCCGCTTTTTTTTCAAACATATAATTCATTTCCGAACGCACACTCTTCTTTGTGTTCTCTTCATTGTAAATACTGTCTTTTAAAGCGATGTGTTTTTTGTAATGCAGAAGGGCTTTCTCCTGATTGTTCATGTCAGCGTAAACTCCGCTTGTTATAAACTCCAGCTGACTTTGCAAATTAAGATCGCCGGTAGCGGCTACCTCATTTAACGATCTGTTAAGGTAGTTTTCTGCTTTTTTATATTCTTTAAGATACGCATACACCGAACCAATATTAGCCAAACAGGAAACGATTAAACGTTTGTCGCCAGTTTGCTCAGCGATGCTTAAAGCTTGCAGGTGATATTGAATGGATTGGGCATTGTTCCCCTGGTCTGAACAGATGCTTCCGATATTGGAGAGATTTCGTGCAATCCCCTCCTTGTCATTTCTCTCACGGTCGATGGTGAGCGCCTTAAAAAAGAATTCTTTTGCTTTTGAAAGCTCACCAATATTTGAATGTACAATTGCGATATTACAAAGCTGTATGGATATATGTCGTTTATCCTGCAAGCCTTCCGAAATTTTTAAGGCCTTATCATAATAACTTAAGGCCTTTGGAAAATCCTGCTGGTAATCGTAAACAATTCCAATGTTTCCGAGCTGGGTTAATTCTCCATCTCTGTTTTTAATTTCTTCATACAGCTTAAGTGATTTAAAAAAGTAATCGAGCCCTTCCGGATATTTTCCCTTATGCATGCTTATAACGCCCAGTGCGCTCAAGGCACTGGCTATCCCAGGTTTATAAACAATTTCACTTGCAACTTCAAGCGCTTTCGTTTGGTAAAAAATAACTGAATCCGTTTGATGAAGACCATCACATAACGTGGCTTTTTGCTGAAGACGCACTACAACAGTGCTATCTCTTTGAGATAACACATACGTTGCGGTTAAAAAAAAAGAAAAAATTAAATAAGTTCTGACCTGGTACACGCTTTGCCGCTTTTTATTGGGTGCAATATACAGATTAACGTTCAATTATAATTAAAACGAATAACGTACTGTTTCCAAGAATAGAAATAGTTTTGTTCAATGCGGCTCCTTCCTTAATTTTTTATCCAGCATAAAAGTTCCAAAAGGCACCAGCGACATGATAAAGGCGAACATTACTTTGGCAAAAGACCATTTGTATCTTATCCAAACCAGCGCCAGCATAAGCATAAACGTAATAAATAAAACACCGTGCACCCAGCCCACGTAAAGAACACCAGGCTTATATCCCGCCATGTATTTCAAGGGCATGGCAATGCATAACAATATCAGATAGGAAATACCTTCCATGATGGCCACCAGCCTGAAGCGTCCCATCACCGTTTGTGTTAACGAATTACTCATTATAATGTAAAGTTAAGCTTTTGCAATTAAATAATTATTTTCTTTAAATCGCCTGCATAATCATGACGGAGGTCTTCATGCAAAGAAGATATCAGTGTGTTAATTTTTTTTAGTTCCTGATTATACATGTTTTCGAGCTGCTGGTTCTTGTGAATACGGATACCAGCCTCTTTTACTTTTAAACAGAAGTAAATATGCAACTCTGCCGCCAGGGCTTTATCTCCAATATATTTACAGTATTTATTAATTATCCTTAACAGCTTTCTTAAACTCTTTTTAATATAATAAAGGTTAGACTGGCTCTGAAGTTCTCCGAAATGCGCATCCATTAATTCTTTTACATCCGTTATAAAAGAAGTGTTGTCGTGTGATTCAAAAACAAGGTAACCCAGAAATTCTTTATTGTCTTTTTTATATTTTGCCAGTTTAAGGCAAAGCTCAGCGAGGTCTTTAGGAGAAAGCTCCTGTAATTCTTTTTTAAGTTGATTAACAGTTACGGTTTTCATAACTTAAAATCAACGAATCCGCTCGAAACTGTATAGGTCTTCCCTCCTACAGTATCAGTAACAAAACTAAAAGTACCTTTTAATTTTTTTGGGCCATAAGAGAAAGTATCCAGTTCCGTTATGTTAAGTGTTCCTGATTTAGCTGTAAAATAAAGCCCAAGGGAATCTTTGAATTTACCGGTTACGGTGCCCGCACTGCCAAAGTTATTAACTCCAACGGTGGTAGTCAGAGGAAAAGCAAACGCAACGGAGGAGAAGGGTGAGCCGGGATTATTTTGGCCCGAAAAATTAAAAACAGTTGATTTGGATATGGAATAACCTTCAGGATGAGCCTGCCAGGCCAAACCGTTTAACTTTAAAGTCATAACGTTGGTATGCGGAATAGAAGTTCCCGTATTGCTTGCAGGAGTGTTCGTCTTTTTTTTGTTACACGCTGTTACGCATAAAAAAAATATTCCTATCGCTACAATACTTCTCATTATTTTTTTAAACGAAAGTAAACTTTAAAGGTCAATTGCACAAACCTGAATCGATTTTATAAAAGTTCGGATGAATTAACTGCACACGGTTGATAAACGAACACAACCTTTTTTAATTTGCCACGTACAATAATATTACAAAACCACTCAGACTAAAAACCCCGGAGATTTAAAAACCAAAGGGGCTAGTAAAAATTTATTTCTAAATAACTAAAAAAAACAAGCAATGCTTAAATCAATGAAAACTAAACTTCATGATCCACTTATTCAAAAAGCGCATCTCATGAGTAAAACTAATTTAAAACTCCATTACCATGAAAACAAAAATTTACGTGATCACGTTCCTGTGCATAGTTATCCAGGTAATAACATACGCACAACAGGCATCAACACCGCCGACCCAGCAAGCTGCTAACCTCTCTTTCTGGAGTGCATATGCCGACAAATTACATTTAAGTCCTTCCGAAAAAAAAGAGTTTCTTTCTGCCCATCAGAAAATCTCAGGTGCCAGCCTAACCACGGGCACCACAGTTACTTCGAACCAAAACAAACCAAACCCTTACAACCCACCAAACACATTCGCCGGACCTTGTATCAATATTGACTACGAGAATGGCAACCTCAACGGATGGATTCCTAGCAGCGGCTTTCATCCAGGCTTCAACCCTTTGGGCTGCTGCCCAAATCCAGGAGGACAACAATTAATTACATCCGGCGCGGGAACCGATCCTGCGGGTGGATTTCCGATGGTGGCGCCCGGAGGAAATTTTTCGTTGCGATTAGGAGATAACAATATCGGCGGTGAGGCCGACCGTATTGAACAAACGTTTATGGTTAGCGCTTCCAACGCAAACTTTACCTATCGCTACGCTGTGGTATTTCAGGATCCCGGCCATACAGTGTCTCAGCAACCTGCCTTCAGGGTGGAAATGATTGACAGCACAGGCGCGCAAGTTCCCTGTACTTTTTATAACGTAGCCTCAGGCGGAAACATTCCCGGATTCTTCAACTCACAAAGTCAGCCCGGCGTTGTGTATAAACCCTGGACAAACGTGCTGGTAGACCTTACCAATTATATCGGGCAAAACATTACAATTCGTTTCAGCACTTACGATTGCGCATTAGGCGGAC
>JACDDR010000079.1 GCA_013816895.1 Bacteroidota bacterium | reverse complement strand
AATTAGAGCAATGGTACGGATTGCTATTAATAAATAAACTGTCCACGTACATGGCAGTACCAAAAAAATGAAAAAATGAAAAAAAATCAATCAATTTTAAAAGTAGCGTTCCTTTTTATCGCCATGCTTGCCTTTGGGACAAGCAATGCGCAAAACTGTTGTTCAAAAAACAATGCAGCCCCTTGCCCTAAAAAAGGCCAGGCCGATTGTCCTTTAATCAAAAACTGTTCAAAGAAAGGTACCGCTGATTGTCCTTATGTAAAAGCAGATAATTCCACCGCATCTAAAGAATTAGCAAATTGTCCGTTGGCAGGTACTCCTGAATGCCCGCTCATTAAAAATTGTCCTAAAAAAGGAACTGCTGACTGTCCGTATGCAAATGCGAATAAAAAGACTGTAGCAAGCACAAATACTAAAAAGAAAGACCTCCCTCTATGCTGCAGGAAGAAGGTCGACACAAACTAAGAGAAAGGTTCGTTGGCATGGATCCCAAAAAAAACCGAACTCTCATTATTCTTTTTTTTCACTGATAAATGTAAAAGGTCCTGCAAAACAGGACTTTTTCCGTTTTCCGCAACGCTGAAACCTTTCCTTTCATACGTGGAATAAAATAAAAAGTGGTAATCTCAGACGTGTATTTCCTTTATATTCTGATTCAAACACATAAAATCCGAAACTTAAGCCCTCATTCCTGCATTTGAGTTTCTCCAACTAATTGAAAAGCCACGGCTTTTTTGAGTATTTTTAGTTACATTCCTTCATAATTGAGTTTACTTATAATCATATTTATTACCGGTTATCTTCTTATTACTCTGGAGCAAAAGACCGCGATCAATAAAGCCGCGGTTGCTTTGATTACCGGTGTTTTATGCTGGACAATTTACCTCCTTAATTCTAACGATCCGCACCTTGTTCCCACGCAACTTATGGAGCATTTGGGTGAAATTGCCGGGATTCTTTTCTTTCTGTTGGGCGCAATGACCATTGTTGAGTTAATAGATGCGCACGATGGGTTTCATATTGTATCCCGCATTATCAAAACAAGTGATAAGCGTAAAATTTTGTGGATCGTTTCTTTTATAACGTTTTTTCTCTCCGCTGTTCTCGATAATCTTACCACTACCATTCTAATTGGATCTATATTAAAGACATTAATAAAAGATAAAAATGATCGCTGGTTTTTTTTAGGAATGGTTGTCATCGCCGCAAATGCGGGAGGTGCCTGGTCACCAATAGGTGATGTTACCACCACCATGCTATGGGTAGGTGGCCAACTAACCAGCAAAAATATTATCTTAAAATTATTTCTGCCAAGCCTTGTGTGCCTGCTTGTACCATTATTGGCTATTTCGTTTAAGATGAAAGGAAAAACAGAACGGTCTTTAGTGGTCTTCAGTGAACAGTCTCTTAATTCGGTAAACGCGTTTCAACGAAATCTTATTTTTTTCTGCGGAATTGCGATCCTGGTTCTGATACCGGTTTTTAAAAGTGTTACGCATCTCCCGCCATTTATGGGAATGCTTTTAGGTTTAGGACTCTTATGGGTTATTTCCGAACTGATACACAAAGATAAAGACACCGCGGATAAAGATGTTTTATCTGTAGCCTATGCATTGCGGAAGATAGATGTGCCAAGCATTCTGTTCTTTCTTGGAATATTGATTGCTGTTGCGGCATTGCAATCAGCAGGAGAACTAACTCAGCTTGCTACTTGTCTTGACAATCATTTACCCCATCAAAATTTTATAGTGATGATCATTGGTCTGTGTTCCGCAATTGTAGATAATGTTCCGTTGGTAGCCGCCTGTATTGGCATGTATGATTTAAATCACTTTCCAACTGACCATACCTTTTGGGAATTCATAGCCTACTGTACCGGTACCGGAGGAAGCGTGCTTGTTATCGGATCGGCTGCAGGCGTGGCTGCTATGGGTATGGAAAGGATCACTTTTTCCTGGTATCTGAAAAAAATATCCTGGCTTGCTTTAATTGGTTATCTCGCAGGTGCAGTGGTTTACATTTTCGTTTTTAGTTAACTTATGTAACTCAATCAGAGTTTTCGACATAATTTTATTAGGTGAAGAAAATTGATTTATAAAAAGCAACTGTAAAAATTTAGTTCAGCTCTATAAAATTTTGAACCACACCATTATCTCCCATTTTTGAAATGGATATCAAACACTTTTGATCTAACCCTTCCCCGGTATAGTGAACGGTATGGGTAACAGGCTCGCCCGTGTTAAAGACCTTGCAGTGAAAATCAAACAAACCATTACTTTTAGCGCTTGGAAAAAGGCCTAGAAAACTCTTTTCCTTATCTCCTTCTTTTATTCCAAGAATTTTTTCAGCGGCCCTGTTAAACATAGTAAATTTAAAATCCAGAATTTTACCGGAGAAGCCCATGATTGGTTCCATTGCCAATAAACCTGAAATGGTTGCATTCATTATCCCATCCAGCATAGCGGCCTGCGTAGTGGCCTTTTTCTCGAGTAATTTAGTTTCATTTATATCAATATAATTCAGCAGGTATCCGTCATTAAATTTTATGATTGAAAAGGCAAGCCATTGGTTCCGGGGCTTCGAATAAAATTCGGTGTAAACAGGTTTACCGGTTTCTACCACGTTGCTGCACATCTCAAAGAAATCAGAATGCCCCCTGATCATCATCAGTTCTTTTACTGTATATTTATAAAGCTCCTCTATCGAAAACCCGGTAAAATCCGCGCTTCGTTGATTACATACTAATAATTTAAAATCAGTTATTGCATTTTTTCCATTCCGGATACTTTCATAAAGAGAAACCCCGTAAGGAGAGTTTGAAATTATCTGATCCAATAACCCTGCCTGTTTATCCTTTTCTTTTCTGATCGTTTCAAGTTGTGTGCAATCGCGGGTAATGTTTAAAACACCGCCCTGAACTTTGTTTCTTTGAACATGGAAATATTTATCCAGTCCAGTACTATGGTAGGTAAATTCTAAATTCTGATTGGTGGTAAACACCTTCTTACATTGCTCAAAAACATTTTTTTTCCATTCCTCATCCATTAGCCCTGTCGTGAGCAGGTTCTGCGACATGATATTTTCACGACTGCTCTTCAAAGTGTGACAGGCAGCGGAATTACAGTAACCAACCTTAAAATCTATAACGAGCCCGCTTTTATCCATTACAGGCAAAAACCAGGTAACGTTATCCGGCTGACTGTCAAATAAAAGGTTAATGAGTTCGGCTGATTCGGCCAACTGTTGCATCTCATTCATAGTTTAAAGATGAGACAAAAACGTAATAAAAAAAAATCATTTTGCTGAAAGAAAGAGGATTAATAATTTATTTACACGCGATTTAAAGCAAGCCTTGTTCGCTCTATCCATGGAAACAGAAGTGAAAAAGCACACTACCCGGCTTTTTTGGTTTGAGAATTTAAACGTTCTTCCAATGATTTTATATAATCCAGTTGTTTTCTGTGTTCAATAATCGCCGACAGCCTCAACTCAAACTCATCCACCACAATATTGGCAAGTTCCTGTAAAAGTTCCGTTTGCCCTTTATTTAAAAAGCGCGGCTTTTTATCGATAATACAAAAATTACCAATATTATGACCATTCTTAGTTTTTAAAGGTGCCGCTGCATAAAATCGCAAACCAAAATTGGAGCATACCAAGGGATTAGCGAGTGTCCTTGGATCCTTAAGGGCGTTTTCAACCAGGTACACTTCATCTGAAAGGATAGCGGAGGCACACAGACCCGGCTCGCGCGGAACTTCATTTACATCTTTAAGACCATGTTTTGCTTTGAACCAGATCCGGTTTTCATCCACCAGGGTAATCAGCGCAATTGGCATATTGAACATTTTAGCGGCGATTTTTACAAGCCTGTCGTAGGCACCATCGGCGGGAGTATCAAGAATTTCATACTTTTTTAAAGCCTTTAATCTTTGCGCCTCTGTATTTGGTTTTATCATGCATTAAATATACAAAATTTGTGCCCCGGCTTCACTCCACTATAAATTTTTCACTGTACTTTATGTGAGCTGTTTCTATAAAATTAATATTCTTATTATTATATTACTCACCTTGCAGATCAGATTTCCCATCAAAGATTTGATATATTTGAAGTTTGTGAAAAATACAACAACCCTTATCAACGATGTTTCGGATACTGCACTTTGGGTAGCCTATTACCGGGCAAAAGAGAGCCGGAAACCCAACGCGCTTTTTAAAGATCCCCTCGCGGAACTCGTGATGGGAGAACGTGGCCGCCAAATTGCCGAAGACATGAAAAACAACAGCCGGTTTTCGGAGTGGACCGTCATTATGCGGACCGTTATTATAGATAACTTCATTGTTCAGATGATTGCGGAGGGGATTGACACGGTATTGAATCTTGGTGCAGGACTTGATACCCGGCCCTACCGTATGCAGTTGCCATCTTCCCTCAAATGGATTGAAGCAGATTATCCGAACATTATTGATCAGAAAAATAAGGTCCTTCAATCACACAGGCCGTGTTGCCATTTAGTTCGGGAAAAAGTGGATTTAGCAAACGACGTAGAACGAACACACTTTCTAAATAAGATCGCCAGCGAATCTAAAAACATTCTGGTGCTTACCGAAGGCGTTGTCGTGTATCTTAGTGAAAAACAAACGTCGGCTCTGGCTGCAGACCTTCGTAAATCGCCATCTTTTAAATACTGGATTGTTGAATATATTAGTCCGCATGTTTACCCGCATCTTCAAACAAAAGGAAGAAAAGCAAAGATGCAGAACGCTCCTTTTCGCTTTTTCCCAAAAGACTGGCTGGCTTTTTTTAAGTCCAATGGCTTTGAACCTAAAGAAACACGCTATTTTGGAGAAGAAGGGGTTAAGTTTGGCCGCTCCATGCCTCTTCCACGAATTGCTTTGCTGTTCAGGTTCCTGGCGCCCAAGGCCACCTTCGAACGTACAAAAAAAATGTCTGGTTTTATTTTGCTGAAACGAAGCGATTAAAGTACTTCAGCAGCATTCAGGCGCCTTCAACAGCCGCCCTTTTTTTTAAAGCACACCACATCCTTTTTTCAAAGCCAATTTCAGCCTTTTCTTATTTCCTTCAGGGCATTTTTGAATAAACACCAAATCTTTACCTGCTCGTGCGTGTACGGGACCATGAAGTTTTTTATAAAATATGTAAAAAATTATGCCCGGAAATTATGAAGCAAAACATATTTTTTGTGGTTTAGTCTTTAAACATAAGTGTTTCGCACATCCGCTAAGTGTAGAATTACTTCTACCTGCAGGCACAACTGAACGCGGGACTTTTTTTTTATTTTAAGAATAGACCTTCATTAACAAGGCAAACTTATGATACACGAACTTAAAGTAATGCGTGGACCAAACGCCTGGTCGAACTTACACCACCGGTTGATTGTAATTAAATTGGAAAACATTCAGGACGAAAAATTAAATGTACAAGACCTGTGCAGCCGTTTGGCTGATTTATTTCCACCCCTTCATAAAGCTATTCATGAAACAAAAGCCTGTTCGGAAACAATTCCCAAACAAGCCACTGTGGCACGTTTGCTGGCTTTAACAGGACTTGAACTCCAGATTTTAAATACCCCCGGCCTGTTTTATTGCGATAGTCATTTATTGGGCCAGTCTTCCTTTTATTCCGTTTTTGAATACCGGAATGAAGAACACGGACGGTTTGCCGCTACGATCGCTTCTAATATTATGAAAGCGATAATATCGGGCGAAGATTATCATTCGATGCCTGAAGATCTGAAACATTTAAAAGACCTTGCTTCGCGGCATATCGATGGTCCAAGCACTGCCGCTATTCTGAATGAAGCGCGCAGCAGGAATATTCCGGTGGCAAAAATAGCTAACGGAAAATACGCGCTCTTAGGTCACGGAAAACACCAGCATAAAATTGAAGCATCGATAAGCGACGCTACGGGCATGATTGCCGTTAACATGGCCGGCAATAAAAGTTTAACCAAACAAATGCTGGCCGATGCCATGCTTCCGGTGCCGCAAGGAGTTGTAATAACCAGCGAAGAAGAACTGGAAGATACCGTAAAAAAACTCGGCTATCCTTTAGTAACCAAACCGCTGGATGGCCATCAGGGAAAATGCATTACTACCGACATTACAAAATTTGAAACCCTGCAGGAGGGATTTAAAATTGCAAAAAGTTATTCGCGCAGCGTGATCGTGGAAAAATACATTAAAGGCAATGATTACCGTTTCCTGGTGGTTAATTATAAGCTTGTAGCAGCTGCAAGGCGCTCGCCGGCCCTGGTGAAGGGCGACGGTGTTTTAACCATCCGTGAATTGATTGAAAAAACAAACAAAGATCCTTTAAGAGGAAAAGGACATAACAGTGTTCTTACCCGCATTGATGTGGATGAGATCACAGAAAAATTAATCGCTATTGATAACCGCACACTTGATACCGTTTTAAAAGAAGGAGAAATCCAGGTTTTAAAAGATACCGCTAACCTTAGCACCGGTGGCACTGCGGTGGACGTTACAGACGATGTTCATCCGGACAATATTCGTTTTGCCGAACGCGCGGCACGCATCATCGGTCTCGATATTTGCGGCCTGGATATTATGGCAACGGATATTACAAAACCTTTAGCTGAAAATGGAGGAGCTATTATTGAAGCCAACGCGGCTCCCGGCCTCCGCATGCACATTGCCCCTTCGGCAGGCAAACCCCGTGAGGTTGGTAAAGCTATTATTGATATGTTATTTCCAGGAAACAACAATGGTAGAATACCAGTAGTAGCTATTACCGGAACCAACGGTAAGACTACCACCAGCAGGCTGATGGCACACGTTGCACAGCATTTAGGTTTTTGTACAGGCTTAACCGCTACCGAAGGAATTTACATTAACGGCCAGCAGGTCGTGAGCGGTGATTGTTCCGGACCTAAAAGTACCGCGGTGATACTGCAGGATCCGATGGTGGATTTTGCCGTGCTTGAATGCGCGCGTGGCGGGATCATCCGTTCGGGCCTCGCTTTCGATCAGTGCGACATAGGTATAGTAACCAATGTGGCGGCCGATCACCTGGGATTAAAAGACATTTACACCGTGGAAGACATGGCCAGGGTGAAAGAAGTAATTCCGCAATCGGTTAAAAAAAACGGCTATGCAATATTGAACGCTTCCCTTGATCTTGTCTTTGACATGAGCAAAAGAGTGCGATGCAATGTGGCGCTATTTAGTCTGGATGAAAAAAACAAACACGTTGTTGAACATTGTAAAAACGGCGGCTTAGCGGCTGTTAAAGATGCGGAAGGAAACATTGTTATACTGCACGGTGATAAACGCATTGTAGTTGAACAGGTAAAGAAGATCCCTATTACCATGCAGGGCCGCGCAGGTTTTATGATTGAAAATGTGTTGCCAGTTGTACTTGCTTCCTATATCTCTGAATTTCCAATCGAAAAAATAAAAGAGGCCTTGGCTTCTTTTCATCCAACAGAAGAACAGGCACCCGGACGTTTAAATGTTTTTGATGTGAATGGCCGGCATGTGATGATAGATTATGCCCATAACCCTCATAGTATTCAGGCCTTCGCGGAATTGATGCACAATATCCCCGAACATAAAACCGGAATTATAACCGGTGTTGGCGACAGGCGCGATGAGGACATCATAGAGGTTGGTGTTCTGGCCGCACAGATTTATGATGATATAATTATACGTGTGGATGATGATACCCGTGACCGGATGCCAGAAGAAATAATACAGCTTGTGGAACGTGGTATAAAAAAAGAAAAGCCCGACAAACATTATCGTGTTATCCCCGAAATGAAAGAAGCTTTGGAATATGCCATCGAACATTCTGAACCAGGAAGTTATATTATTTTAAATGCCGAGTTGGTGAGCAAAAGCATTCAGATGGTAAAAGAGCTAAAAAAAGTTTATGAAACCCTTGTAAAGTAACTCAGCAATTACACTACACCTCAATAACTACGCAGCGCATGTGAGAATTACGCTTAGCCAGGTTTCTGTCACGGATATTCTACAGCTTTGAATCATTTAAACAAGGCACAAATATTTTGCATTTATAACAGCCTTCCAATATCAGGCTCAAGTATATTGATTAACCAATAAATTTAAAAATCAAAATGAAAAAAACTACATTGATTAAAACGTTTCTAATAGGCGGACTCTTATGCGGAACCGTATTGTTTACAAGCAGCTGCAGCGATGCTAAAAATCATAATGAAGGAGGAACCAGCGGAACAACTTCTGACAGCACACACACAGGTTCAGGTTCAACAGGCAGTACTTCCGGAACAACTGGTTCAACGGGCACCAGCGGATCAACAGGCTCAACAGATGGCTCAGGTTCTATGAACGGAACAGGCTCTACAAACGCATCCGGAAGCGGTTCAACAAGTGGCTCCGGTTCCAGCGGCTCAACATCGACTACCATGGGCAGCACGGGCTCAACAGCCAGCAGCGGTTCTTCTTCTACTGGCGCTGCAACTACCGGAGATAATAGTAAAGGATCAGGAAATCGCTCTACGCGTTAATTAATCAACAAAAAAAACTACTATGAAACTACTCACAACAAAAGTGCATGGCGTACTGGATTACCTGATGGGTACAATTCTCATGGCCTCACCATGGATCTTTGGTTTCGCGGGTCACCCCACAGCCAAAAGCATTCCCATGGTTTTGGGAGCTATCATGATTTTAATGAGTCTCTTCACCAACTACGAACTGGCCGTTAGCAGGAAGCTGAGCATGAAAACACATTTAACCGTTGATTTTATATCTGGCGCGTTCCTTGCGGTATCGCCGTGGTTGTTTGGCTTTAATGAATATGTTTATCTGCCGCATCTTGTTTTTGGTATAGCCGAAATGGGCGCAGCACTCATCACCGAAACAAAGCCGCATTTTAACGAACAGACACCGATGACAGGTCATTTACGTTAACCGGTGCAATGAATAATTAGGCCACAACGGATAAAAAGAAATTGCACGAGTGGCAGAAAGGCTGTCCACAGAAGGGGCAACGCGCAGATACAAAATAAAAAACACTATGATAATAGGTGTGTTGTTTTTTGGTTAAACCCTCCCTTTTCATACGGGGAGGGCTTTTTATTTAGCTTTCTTTTAAAAGAGATCAAGATGTTGATATTTGATCGGAGCCTTATCTTCAAAAATTAATTCAGCTGATCTGCAGTTGTTTAACAATGATTTTGTTTTTTTTATTTGTACGCAATCAAAATGTATCGTAATATTGCGATGTAATTAGAAAATCAAATGGGACTTACCAAAACAGAAGAGTTTACTATCAGGGATAACAAAATTGCCGCTTACGCTAAAGCGCTGGCGCATCCGGCACGTGTTGCCATCCTTCAGATACTTGTAAAAAAGAAATCCTGTATATGTGGTGATATAGTAGAGGAACTTCCGCTATCTCAAAGTACCGTGTCTCAGCACCTGAAAGAGTTAAAAGAATCAGGACTGATAAAAGGCGAGATAGAGGGCGCAAAAGTTTGCTATTGTATTGATGAGAAAGAATGGGAAAATGCCAAAGGGTATTTGAACACTCTTTTCAATTCTTACCAGAAAGGCAAATCCTGCTGTTAAAAAAATTTGATTTCTATTATCGTTAAATTACGATCATTAACTTAAAAACAAAACCATGAGTAAAACAAATCCATTTCCAAGAATGCATGTTAGCTTATACGTGAGCGACATTCAAAAATCAATTAACTTTTATACAACTTTCTTTAACCAGGCGCCGGTAAAGGTTAAACCCAACTACGCTAAGTATGTGCTGGAAAATCCCTCCCTTATTATTTCTTTCGTAGAGAACAAAGACCGCGTTCAGCAAAACTTTGGCCATTTAGGTTTCCAGGTTGAAACGATAGAAGAACTTAATAAACGCCTGGCAGAAACCAAACTACATAACCTTGTTTCCAAAGAAGAAGTAGGAACAAATTGCTGCTACGCAAAACAGGATAAGTTCTGGGCCAACGATCCGGATGGTGTTCAATGGGAAGTGTATTATTTCCATGAAGACGCGGAATTTAATGATCCCCGTTTTGAAATGGCGGAATCAACCGCCTGCTGCACCGTTTCAACCGAAGAAACAAAACAGGATTGCGGTTGCAATGCTAATGTGGAGACTTCAGTTCAAACAAAAGACACTAAAAAAACTGCCTGCTGCTAATGGATGCTCTTAACAAAAGAGAACATTGGGAAAACATATACACCACCCGGAAGCCAACTGATGTCAGTTGGTTTCAGGTGTATCCCAAATCATCCATGAAGTTCATTGAACTTTTTAATTTACCCATGGATGCAGGCATTATTGATATAGGCGGTGGTGATAGTAATTTTGTGGATGCCTTGCTGGAAAAAGGATATACGGATATTACAGTATTGGACATTTCCGCAAAATCAATCGAAAGAGCAAGAACCCGGCTTGGTGAAAAAGCTTCATTGGTGAATTGGATTGTTTCGGATGTTACTGACTTTACACCTGCGCGCAGGTATAATTTCTGGCACGACAGGGCGGCGTTTCATTTCCTGGTAACGGAAGAGCAGGCTGATAAATATGTTGAGATCGCCAAAGAAGGAATTTCGGAGAACGGATATCTGGTACTCGGCACCTTCTCTGAATCCGGTCCAAAAAAATGCAGCGGACTAGATATTAAACAATATTCGGAAGAATCAATGTCGGCGAAATTCGAAAACGATTTTAAACGGATAAAATGTATAACCGAAGACCATTCAACGCCTTTTAATACCATTCAGAATTTTTTATTTTGTAGCTTTAAAAAAGAAAAACCATGAAACGCATCTTAGTATTATGCACCGGTAATAGTTGCCGGAGCCAGATTGCGGAAGGCTACCTGAAATACTTCGCGAAAGAAAAAGCCGAAGTTTACAGTGCCGGAATTGAAACGCACGGCGTAAACCCCAAAGCCATAGCGGTAATGAAAGAAGACGGCGTTGATATTTCGCAGCATACTTCCAACAATGTAAATGAGTACTCCGGTATTGATTTCGATTTTACAATCACTGTTTGTGATAATGCAAAAGAGAACTGTCCTTACTTCCCCTCCAAAGCAAAAAAATTCCATCATGATTTTCCCGATCCGGCGAAAGCAAAGGGAACGGAAGAGGAAATAATGAATGAATTCAGACGGGTAAGAGAAATAATAAAAGAGTACTGTAAAAAATTTGTAGCTGTAAACTTATGAGAAAATATTTAGCGGAAGTAATCGGAACCTTTGCACTTGTTTTTTGCGGAACCGGGGCAATCATCATTAATCAGGAATCGGGCGGCGTTATTACACATGCTGGAATTGCCGTAACCTTTGGTTTAATTGTTGCTGCTATGATTTACTCCCTGGGCGACATTTCGGGTGCGCATCTCAATCCCGCGGTTACCATCGCCTTTTGGGTCGCTAAAGTTTTTCCGGCTAAAGAAATTTTACCTTACATCATCAGCCAGAGCATTGGCGCGTTCTCCGCAAGTTTTATTCTTCACTTTTTATTTCCAAATAACGTTTACCTCGGGGCAACGCTGCCTGCAGGAACAGAAATGCAGTCCTTTATTCTGGAGCTCATCCTTACCTTTCTTTTAATGTTTGTAATTATTCATGTTGCCAAAGGAAGCAAAGAACAAGGCATGTTCGCAGGAATTGCAATTGGTTCGGTGGTTCTTTTGGAAGCCATGTTTGCGGGCCCCATTAGTGGAGCATCCATGAATCCTGTGCGTTCTTTAAGTCCTGCCATTGTATCCGGACATCCCGAACATGTATGGATTTATTTAACGGCCCCCGTTTTAGGAGCCATTCTTGCAGTTTTTTGCTGGATGCTATTGTCGGCGAAAAAACCTTTACCGTGAAATAAACGGGAAACACGTTTTACTCGTCTTCAATATTTCACGCAGAGTGCGCGGAGCTCTTAACACCTTTTAAGTTCTAAACTTTAAACACATTGCCGTTATTTCCTTCTTTTTTTTATCTTAGTATAAAATTTTTGAAATGAAACCCTTCGACAAAGACAAATATAAGGATATGCCGATCTTCCTCTGGAAACCTTTGATAATGAAAATCAATATATAAGCGTGGTAGACTTTGACTGGAATTACCTTTTTGTAAATAAATTCTTTAAAAAGAAACTGGGTAGTAAAGGCGAAAAACTAAAAGGAAAAAATTTATGGACCGAATTCAGCGAGCTTGTAAATAACCCGGTGTACATGTCTTTAAAAGAAAATATGGATGCCAAAATGCCTACCAGTACTGTAACTACCTCGCCTTTTACTTCTGACCGTTTAAGTATTGTTGGATACCCTTTAAGCGATTGTTATTATTTCGCAACGCGTATTTTAAAAGATTAAGCGCAATTATTCGCACTGTTGCTGATTAGCTTCAAAACATTCCTGGCAAATTTCAAGCATTACTTTTTTAATATCGGTTGAGCTGTATCCTTTGTTAAAAAAGCCCCTCGCCCCCAGCTCCATTGCCTTTGCTTTATCGGCAGGGCGCTGACTGGTGGTAATAACGTAAATAGGAATATGAGTAAAATTGTGTTTCCTGATTTCAAGTAACACATTAAAACCATCCATTAAAGGCATGTTTAAATCAAGGATAATGAGGTCGGGTGTAATGTTAATCCGTTTGTACGCCTCTCTTTTTAAAAGATAATCCATTAGCTGCAAGCCGTTGTACACCGAATTTACGTCAACCTGTACCTTGCAATCCTCAAAACCCTCTTTTACAAGTGCCTGGTCGTCCACATCATCGTCGGCCACCACTATTGTAAATTTATTTCGCATTGTATTTATTTTAAAATAAAATTACATTCAGCCTTAAGGGTTAGGCATTATTATTCGACACAGAATTAAAAAGAATGGTTGAAAGGGGAAAATTGGAGAACCGGACAAAGCATCCCTGATAAAATTATCGACTTAAAAAGAACAGGATATTTTCCTTATTTAAGAGATTAGAGAGAAAATTAGCAAGACTCTGTACCGCCCGGAAGTTCAATTTCGGTCCAGTAAATAATATGCTCATCAATGCGTAATTCGAGGGGCTTGTGTTTTATACTAAAGCCATTTATAGATGCAGTGTAGGTAGCAACATAATTAATGCCGTTCACAGAGATCAGAACCTCCTCCCCATCCCTCGGAAGGGCATCTATAGCGGTGTTTTTCCAGTTCATAATATTAACTCACTCATCACTGAAAGTTAAATTACTCCCGTAAATGTATTAATTTATAGTGGTAAACCCTGAAATATTTAATCTTTTACATACAAAAGCCTACAAAGACACCAATAAACAAATAAAAAAGAGGCTGTCTCAAAAGGTTAAACCGTTTTTGCGAGACCTTGTTTGGTCGAAGCAATCTCATTATATGAGAAGATTGCTTACTCTCCGCCCGGGCGTTCGCAATGACGTATTTAATAAAGCCTTTGAGACAGCCTCTTTAAATGAAAAGGCGTGCTATACCTATAGAACCATTATGCTTTTTGGTTCAAGAGATATTTCTAATCGTTGCCATCACGTATCAGTCATTTGAGTTTATAAAATCAGTTCCCTCTTGTAATTCCTGGTTTGGTCCGGGCTCGCGCGATAAAACATCCTGCAATATAAAAGGCATGTCGCTTACCGAGACGCGGTAATCCACTTGCACATTTTTAATGACGTTGTTTGGCATGTCTTCAAACTCAGCCTCGCCGGGCTCCTGCACAATGGTTACGCCGCCTGCTTTTTTTATGGCATGCATGCCCGAGGTGCCGTCGTTAAGCAGTCCTGACAATATAATACCAATTACCCGCGAACCATACGCCTCCGCGGCCGATCTGAAAAGCACGTCAATGGCGGGTCGCCACCTATTTTCAGTTGGGCGCTTGGTTAAAACAATAGTGTCTTTTTTTACAAAGAGGTGCTCATCCACCGGCGCCAGGTAAACATGCCCGCGTTTTATTTCCTCGCCATGCCTTGCTTCTTTAACGGGTAACAAACTACCTCTTTGAAGAATTTCCTGCAGCACATCCACATTCGATTTTTTTGAAAGATGCAGCACCACAAAAACAGCGGCATTCATATCTGCCTTAAGATCTTTAAGAAGCTCGCCGAGAACTTTTAGTCCCCCGGCCGAGGTACCAATAACAATGGTATATTTAAACGGTTGCATTTTTAAATGATGCCTGAATCGTTAATAATAATATGAATGCCTTTGCTTTATTGTTCTTTTTCATTGTTTTTGTTTTAAATTGTTGTGATAAGCTGCTAAATTTTTATACCAGGAGCCAAACGGTTTTAAGGGAAATAATTCTACTTCCCACATTTTAATTCCGCTTCTGAAGAACCGAGTAATTAACGCCCTTAACGGGAAATTGTCCTTTTTTATCGAAAAATAATTTGACTTCAGCAAAACGCTGCCGAACTTTATGTAACCATATGTCAGTAAATATTTTTTTAGTTGAGGATCATGACATCGTTCGCCAGGGAATAAGGGCCCTGTTGAACGATGAATCAGGCATCACTGTAGTTGGAGAAGCCTGCAACGGGGCGGAAGCCTTAACCAAATTGAAACACCTGACGCCAAACGTGGTGCTAATGGATATGAACATGCCTGTAATGGGCGGGCTGGAATGCACCCGGAAATTAAAAATAAGTCATCCCGATCTTAAGGTTCTGGTTCTCTCCATGCACGATCACGAAAGCCACCTTATAGATATGCTGGATGCGGGCGCGCAGGGATATATTGTAAAAAATACTTCTAAAGATGAATTGGTTTTCGCCATAAAAAAAGTAGCCGGCAACGGGGTTTATATGGGGCCGGAGTTTACGCTGAACATGCTTGCCAAATACAAAGCAGCCTCGGGCTTTATTGGTAACACACCAAAAATTTCCATTCCAATTACCGAACGCGAAAAAGATGTTTTGAACCTGATTGCTGAAGGTTTAACCAATACAGAAATGGCTCAGAAGCTTTTTACAAGTGTAAGAACCATTGAAACACGCCGTAAAAATTTATTAACCAAAACAGGAACCACCAATACAGCTACCCTTATTAAATTTGCGGTGCTTAATGGTTTAGTGCCGCACTAAAATGTTCGCCAGGGTTCATACAATGTTGTTGTTGCCGGCTGTGTTTTTTTTCAGTCCGCATACAGGCACCGCTGCAAAGGATTCAACGCTGTGCCGCAAACTAAAACCTTCCACCGAAACTTCGTTGGTTCAATTGAGCGCAGCCTATAAATTACCGGTAAATAAAAGCAGTATCATTAATTCGGGTCACGGATTATCTTTTGAAGCCGGCATTAACCTTGCGCGCTTCTTTTCAAAAAAAAGCATTGTTGGCGTTTATGGAGGCTGGGCCTGGATGGACAGGCTTTGGAATACCAGCTTCAATAAAAATTTTGTAAACGATTACCAGGCTAATTTAAATCAGGAATCGGGATTACAATCGCTTGACTCTTCGGTTGCGAATTCTTTCACAAAACTTATTTCCGAAAAAAGAGGATCTTCGGTTACGCTTCCCGGTTGTGAAATGAATTCATTCCATAACTATTCGCTTTATTACGGCATCACATTAAAGATACCTTATACCTGGTCGCCCATTTTAAAAATATACACCGGCTTTACCCGCACTCATTTTCAGGGAGCGGGGAATATTGCAACAATCGGAAAGGATTATAATATATTCCAGCTTCGGCGTTCGATGTACGGCGCCGAACTCATCCTCTTCCGGGGATTACAGAGCGTTACAGGCGGTGGCGAAAAATATCCGCGTTATAAAAACACAGGCACCTTAAGCATTTATTATGAAGCCTGCGATTTTTCAAATGCCGCAGTTTACTTCGGCGACGGTATAAATCATACCTCCGTTTCCTTGAAAAAGTTTGTCTCCGCCCCTTTCCTCAATAAGTATAAGGCCGAAAGGTATTTAGGGTTAAAGCTCTCTTTTTCTATTTTATAATCACACCGCTTCCGGTTTTTTTTAGCAAAACTACGTTTCCGCATGTGAGATGTACGCAGGTACCACCCGGTTTTTGCAGCTGAGATTAATCCGGATCTTATCAAATCACCAGAATCCGCTATCTGACAAGGCTGCAGACTTACCCTTAATAAAAATTTTAATCTGGCATAACATTTATAATTAAAAAAAGAGATGAAAGACTTTAAAATAATTCCAACAAAAATACACGGCGTGCTCGATTACCTTACCGGTTCGCTCATCTGTGCTTCGCCCTGGCTGTTTAATTTTAACATTGAAGGTTCTGCCAGAGAAATTACAGTTTTGCTCGGAATAGTGACCATTGTAATGAGCGCAATGACCAATTACGAACTCGGACTGTTTAAGATCCTAACCATGGATACGCATTTACTGATAGATATTCTGATAAGTATTTTCCTCATATTGTCGCCGTGGATCTTTGGGTTCAGCAGATATATTTTTCTTCCGCAGGTTGTTTTTGGTATCATTGGAATTGGCGTGGCCCTGTTCACCGACCGTGTTCCGTATCGAAGAAAACAATCTCTGTCCATATGATAAAATTTTCGACACGATCAGATAGAATCATTAAACACAAATAAAATGGAAGCCAGCGATTATTACACCTTACAGGAGGCCGAAGAGTTAAAGCACATTTACTCGTGTTGGATAAATAAAGCAGCCCACACCGGCAACGGGCACATCGATATTCTGCTCAACATTAGCGTACAGGCCAAACGCGGAATAAAGGGAGGGGCAAAAACAGGAAGAAAGTATTCGGTATATTTTGAATTCGCGAATACGCAAAAGTTAGCTGCCTTTGAGTTTCTGACCAACAACGGTCTGGTTCCAGCAGCGGGAACGATATTAAACATCCATACACCACACACACCACATACTCCATTAACATAATATTTCCCGGCTATGAATAAAGTATCAGAGCGCCCGCTTAACCTGGTAATTGCCGACGATGATTCTGATGATCATCTCATCATGCAAAAAGCTATCTGGGAAACGAACGCGAATCACAAGATCACTTCCGTATATAACGGCTTACAACTCATGGATTATCTGTTGCGAAAAGGCGCTTATAAAGATTGTGAAGATCCTGTACCGGATTGTATTTTCCTGGATCTTAATATGCCGCTGATGGATGGACTTGAAGCACTAACACAGATCAAGAAAAAACCCGAAACACAGTCCATTCCCATTTTCATTTTCAGCACAAATAACAGCATTAAAGAAAAACAAAAATTATTGGCATCAGGCGCCAAGGCCTGCTTTTTTACGAGTCCGCGGAACAATAATCTGAAGCGTATTGTAACCGAAGTACTCCGCTCACTCACCCCACATGCACCAAGAGTGACTTCCATTAAAAGTAAATAATTTACATCCCAAAAATTTAAAACGAGTTAGTCGCAAAACCTCTGTCATTTCTGACGTTTCAATAAGTGCGATTCAGTATATATACCCTTTTAATATAATCCTCTTCTTTGTAACTTCGTTTAAAAATAACAAAGCATGAAAAGTTTCAGGATAATAATTGCGGATGATGATATGGATGATTTTGATCTGTTAAAAGCTGTTCTTCTTGAGCAGAACTCTAACCTTGTGATTGAACATGCCGGAAACGGACGAGAGCTTCTGGATATATTAAATACCAATTATAAAACCGGGAAAGGATCACCTGACCTTATTTTACTCGACATCAACATGCCGAAGATCAACGGCATCCAGGCTTTAAGCATTTTAAAATCAAAAAAAGAAACCTCCGATATCTGGGTGCTGATTTACTCAACCTCCAACTCTCCTGAGCAAATGGAGCTGTGTTATAAGCTTGGCGCGAATGGCTTTGTAACAAAAAGTCACAGCGTTAAACGGATGACCGAATTTGCAAATAAAATAAATTCTTTTCTGCAGGATATTCATCCCGAAACAGCGCTTGGTTTTTTTAAGTCGCTTCAAAAAAGCAGGGTGCTTAATTCGTCAAACTGAATGAATGTCATTTAAACAGTGTAATCCACAAATTCATCTTGTGCATTTTTAAACTCTCATTCAATTGACTTATTCATCCGGCTCCACATGAATGAGAACGCCCGCCAGTTGAGGCAATTCTTTTTGCAGATGATCTTTTAAATGGTGAGCAATATCATGTCCTTCTTTTACAGTAATACCCGCATTTACTACAATGTGAAGATCAACATGAAAATTCATTCCCGTTTTTCTGACAAAACATTTTTCTGTTGCCAGCACGCCGGGTAATTGTTTGGATAAAATTCTTATTTCATCCACCAGCGAATCATAAACGTGCTCATCCATTACTTCACTTAATGCCGGCCGGAAGATATGATAACTGTTGTATAAAATAATTACCGAGGCAATCAAGGCGGCCCAGTCATCCGCGGTTTCGTACCCTTTGCCTAATATAAGCGCAATGGAAATTCCGATGAAAGCGGTGAGCGAAGTAATAGCATCGCTCCTATGATGCCACGCATCAGCCTTCAGCGAAGAACTGTTCGTCTTTTTACTCTTGCTCATCACAATTCTGTAAAACATTTCCTTAACAATAATGATTACTCCTAAAACAATCAACGTATAGGCTTTCGGTAGTTCGTGCGGGGTACGGATATTATGAATGCTTGTAATGCCAATAACTACCGCCGAAGCAACTAAAAAACCTACAACTAAAAATGTGATGAGGGGCTCGGCCTTTCCGTGCCCGTAAGGGTGATTTGAATCGGCAGGTTTGGTGGAATATTTAAGTCCGAAAAGAACCAGGGACGATGAAAGAATATCTGAAGTGGATTCAATTGCATCTGCAATCATAGCGTATGAGTTCCCGAAAAAACCTGTAAGGCCTTTAACAATAGCCAGTACTGTATTTCCGGCAATGCTTAACCACGTCACCTTAATTGCCTGCTTAGCGCTTTCCATCAAACAAAACTACTAATAAGGCGGCAAACAATCATAGAATAACACCGGTATTGTTGGGAAATTAATTCCACCTGTTCCTATTTGCAAGGAGCCGGATTACAGCGGGAACATTTTTTGATGTACTTATCTATAAAAGAATCATTATGAGACCAATATGGACAGGCGCAATAGGGTTTGGCCTGGTAAACATTCCTGTAAAATTATACAGCGCCACTCAATCAAGCAACAT
>JACDDR010000078.1 GCA_013816895.1 Bacteroidota bacterium | reverse complement strand
GGATGCGCTTATCAACAGAATATTTGAAGGGACTAACGAAATTAATCGCCTTCTCATCGTGGACATGATCCTGAAGAGGGCCATGAAGGGCGAACTGGATTTAATGGGCCCTGCACAAAAAGTAGCTGCGGAATTGGTCGGTCTTCCTGAAATGGGCGAACAGGATGAAACCTTGTTTGGCTATGAAAAAAAATTAGTGAGCAATTTTAAAAAATCTATTTTATTGGTTGCCGGCGGAGCTATTCAAAAACTAGCGGCGACACTGAGTAAAGAGCAGGAAATATTAATGAATGTAGCAGATATGATCATTGAAACGTATGTTGCAGAATCGGTTATGCTGCGCGTTGAGAAACTGGTTAAAATGAAAGGTGAAAACGCCTGTGGCGAACAACTGGCCATGATGCGCGTTTATATAAACGATGCCTGCGATAAGATATGGGTATCGGGCAAAGAAGCGCTTAACAGTTACGGCGAAGGAGATGAATTAAGAATGATGTTAATGGGCTTAAAACGTTATACCAAGCAGGAAGCATTTAATCCAAAAGCGGCGCGCCAACTTGTAGCCGAAAAACTTATCCGTGAAAATAAATATTGTTTTTAAAAATATGAAATGACCATCGAAGAACAATTTGAAATCGCCAAACAAAAAATATTAACCCTGGAGGAGAAGCCTGGCAATGAAACCATGCTGGAGTTGTATCGCTTTAACAAGCAGGCAATAGTCGGGGATCTTAATATTGATCCGCCGAAAATGTTTGACTTTGTAGCGGCAGCGAAATACAACGCATGGAAAAGCGTTACCGGGATGAGTAGGGAGGAAGCCATGAGCAAGTACATTAACCTGGTTGAAACTTTAACAGAAAACAAACGTAAAATGTATTAAGCAGTGTGTAGAGCGCTTCCATTATGAACCAGGACATTAATTTTGATCGTTTCATTGCTTTAGGCGATTCGATTACTGCAGGGTATAAAGATGGCGCACTGGTTTTTGAAGGTCAGTTGAGTTCTTTTCCGAATTTACTTGCCAGGCAAATTGGATGCGATCTGAAACAACCATTAGTTCCTGAAGACTCACCCGGAATTGGATTCTTTGGTAATTCTCAATTAATTTTAGAGGAGCAAAGTGGGCAGGGTTCTTCGCTCCTTGGCTATAAAGAACGTTGCGGCGATGTGGCCTTGCTTGAACATAATATTTATGCAAACAAGGGCCCTTTCGGAAATCTTGGAGTACCTGGTGCTAAAGTTACTACCTTGCTCTATCCGGGTTACGGAAATAGAGAAAAAGGAGAAGGCAATTATAACCCGTTTTTTTTCAGGGTAGCGAAAGATCCCGCTACATCATCTGTATTGTCAGATGCGATGCAGGTAAGTCCGTCTTTTTTTACCTTATTCATTGGAAATAATGATGTACTGGCTTACGCTTTGTCAGGCGGGACAAGCGATTCCATTACACCATTAAATGGGGAAACGGGCACCGGTTTTGAGAAAAGTCTTGAATATATTCTTAATGAATTAACTTCTGCGGGGGCAAAGGGAGTTGTTTCTAATTTACCGGCGTTATCCTCCTTGCCTTTTTTTAAGACGATACCATATAACAGTTTGCTTCTTGATACCCGGACAGCCGATTTATTAAATTCAAAAAACCCGGGTGCGAATACAACATATTGTTCCGGATACAATACATACACGGTAGAGGATAAAAAAAGTGGTAAGGCAAGGCAAATTGATAAACAGGAACTTATACTTCTTGACGTTTTGTTGGATGCGAATAAGGAGGTGTACATGAAAGGAGAAAAACCTATCCCAAAAAGATATTATCTCACAATGGAGGAAATTGAATGTGTAAATTCAGCGATCATACAATTTAACAAGGTTATTGAGAAAATAACCTTAGAAAAGAAGCTTGCTTTTGTTGACATTAATTGCCTTTTACAAACCATGAAAACCGAGAGGATTTATAATTCCATTTCGCGTAATGTGCATTATAACACAGGTGGAGTTTTTTCCCTGGACGGCCTGCATGTGAATTCACTGGGACAAGCTATATTGGCAAATGAATTTATTAACTCTATAAATACTACTTATGGAACACAAATAGAAAAGGTAGTACTTACGAGATTCAGATGATAAAAAACAAAACACATTATATCAAAATATATTTCTAAATTGAACCAGGTAAGGGCATGGACAAAGAAAAACCAAAATCTACAAAAGTAAAGACAAAAAGAAGAGCCCGTCTTCCTAAAATGCCTTTTAATAACATTGCTATTTCGCTTTCTGGTGGCGGGTTTCGCGCTACGTGCGTTCACCTGGGAGTGATGTCCTATTTGTCCTCAGTAAAATTATTTGAAGTTAGTTTACTGGAACGAGTTCGGGTTTTATCTTCCGCCTCCGCCGGCACGCTGGTTGGAGTAAAATATGCTTCCACGTTAAAAAAAGGAGGAACCTTCCTGGATTGTTATAAAAGCCTCATGGATTTTATGACCAAGGTAGACCTCGTGGAAAACGCCCTGGAGCATTTATCTGAAAATAAAAACTGGAACGAAGTACGGCACAGAAGCCTTATTAACGCCTTTGCATCCATTTACTACAGAGAATTCGAATCAGAAAATTTTGGTTTGTTGTGGAATGAAAGTCCTGTTATTCATTTAAAGGAAATAAGTTATAACGCGACTGAATTTAATTTCGCACTGCCATTTCATTTTCAAAAATCAGAAAAAACGCATTCGAAAACCGGAAATGTAACACACGAGTTTATTGGTAATAAAAAAATTCACATTCCCGTTGAAATCGCAAAAGAAATAAGGTTGGCTGATATTATTGCAGCCTCTTCATGCTTTCCCTTTGGATTTGAACCTATTAATTTTCCCGATGACTTTATTTACGAAGGTGCCGTAAAACTAAAAGACCCTTCACTTCTCCCCAGAAACGTTTATGATGGGGAAAAAATCGAATACCCGATCGGACTGATGGATGGTGGGGTGGATGACAACCAGGGCGTGGACTCTATCATCAATGCAGAAGAACGGATGAGTAATTATCACGATGAGCTGAAAGAATTTCGCTCGCATGATAAGAAAGCGGTTGACCTGTACATTTTATCCGATGGCACGAATCCATCCATGCAGAGCTACACCCGCAGTAGCAAAGATAAAGTGCCCTACATTGGCAAGTGGAGTTTTAAGCTGCTAAGGTATTTTGGAATTATGAGTTCGATACTCGGGTTAACAGCTATTGTGTATGCATGTTATCTCGAAAGCCGCACATTGATAATATTGCTTACAATTTCGGGTACACTTGGAATTTTACTGGCGTTATTTTTTCTCATCATTTCTCGCGGCATTGTTGGATTATCAAAGCGCATGGGCGTTCCGTCATTTTTTCTTAAACGCTTATTTCACGTGGATAAACTAAAATTTGCCACGTTAAATAACCTGCTTGTTAACCGGAGGAATTCGGTAATGAAGATGATCACGAAAGTTTTTATAAAACAGATGCGCTGGTTTAGCTTTGAAAGAGTGTATGGTGACGACGTGTGGAGGCTGCGCCTGATTATGAATGCTGTGTTTGAGTTAACGGAGGAAGAAGTAGAACAGCGGAGAACAAAACATCCTTATTTAAATGAAGAGTTGCTAAATCCCGGATCCAGAATAATGAGAGTTTCCGAGAAATCATTAAAAATGGGTACAACGCTTTGGTTTACTCCGGAAGAGCTGGAAAACAATATGCCGAATGCGATCATTGCCTGCGGGCAGTTTACCATCTGCTTTAACCTTTTGAAGTATTATGAAAAATTCCTGTATCACCCAAAATATAAAAAAGATTTTGAGAAATACAGCCCCGAAACGCAGCAGGAACTCGCGCAATTATACCAGAGTTTGATGACAGACTGGAAAAAATTTAAGGTCAATCCTTACTGGATGGTTGAAAGCCTGAATAACAAAATAGGATACGATTAATACTTAAATTTTTATTCTTTCCGCTTCTTCCAACGCAGTTCCCAACTCTTTTTCATAAAGAGTCTTCAATTCTTCGCTCCACCCTAATGTTTTTTGCATGTGTGTTACCACAGCTTCTGACCATTGCTTCATTGTTGAAATATCAAAATATAAAAAGCCTGTCCGTCGGATAAAAAAGTCGGAAGGAGTCATGCATAGTTCGTATTCAACGCAATACATTAGCTGCGCATACACTACGAGAGGAAGTTGAGAGTTGTAGGTGCTTTTAGTTGAATTAATAATGGAGTATAGAATATCAATATTAGTTCCGAACCGGTATAGCAGCACTTCCGCCTCTTTCGCTGTGAGTCCGTAATCGCTTCCTTCAGCAATTTTTGTTTTCGCGAAGTCTTTAAATGTTACATGAGAGGGTAATTTTCCTCCTGAAAGGGAAATGTGATGGGTAGTACATTCCTGAACATGTTTTCCCAGGGGTTTCATTTTAGTGCTGATAAGATCTACAATGCGTTGTGCCATTTTTCTATAGCCCGTAAGCTTTCCGCCCGCTATAATGATTAAGCCAGAGGGTGTTTCAAAAATCTCATCTTTCCTTGAAATTTCAGAAGGGCCTTTTCCCGGTTTGTTCACCAGCGGACGTAATCCTGCCCAGCCCGATTCAACATCACTCGCAGTTAACTTAACTGCAGGGAAAAATTCATTTACGCATTTTAAAATATAATCGCGGTCTTCTTTCAGAACATCAGGAGCGGTCAGATCTCCAGAATAAAAAGTATCGGTGGTTCCCATGTATGTTTTTCCATCGCGGGGAATAACAAACATCATACGTTTATCGTAGGTGTCAAAATAGGCGGATTGTTTTACCGGTAATTTTTTATGATCAACTACAAGGTGAACACCTTTTGTAACATGAAGCTTATGTTTCATCTGTTTTTCGTCCAGGTCGTCAATCGCATCTACCCAGGGACCACCCGCGTTTATCAAATATTTTGCCGTGATGGTAAATTCTCTATCATTAATTTTGTCATGACATTTAACACCCTTAATTTTGTTATTTGAATAGACGAATGAAGTTGCTTTTATATAATTTATGGCAGTGGCACCAAGGCTTACAGCTTCTTTTAATACTTCAATGGTTAGTCTTGCATCGTCGGTACGGTATTCATAAAAAAGAATTCCTCCAAGCAGGCCTTCCTTTTTTAAGAGTGGTTCAGCCAAAATGGTCTGTTCTTTCGAAAGCACTTTATGCCATTCTTCTTTTTTCACTGACGCGATAAATTCATAAACCCACATAGCTATTCTGGCGGTGAATTTATTTAAAGAACCATTTTTAACGATGGGTAAAATCATGGCCTCCGGTCGGGTAAGATGCGGTGCGTTATGCTGAACAATGGCTCTTTCTTTTCCGACTTCAGCAACAAGTTTTAACTCCAGTTGCTTTAAATACCGTAGCCCTCCGTGAATCAGCTTGGTTGATCTGCCGGAAGTTCCGGAAGCAAAGTCCTGCATTTCGATCAATGCTACTTTTAATCCCCGGGCGCTTGCGTCTAAGGCTATTCCCGCGCCAGTTATACCTCCGCCTATAATAACAACATCGTACTCGCCCTTGTTTAATTGAGCGAGAAGAACATTTCTATTTTTGGCTGAGAACATTTTTTAGTTTTTCAATAACTTGATAAGGCGGTCAGGGTAATCTGTAATAATACCATCCACACCCATAGCAATCAATTTTTCCATGTCAATTACTTCATTCACCGTCCATGTAACAAGCTTGATGTTTTTTTGGCGCACATATTCTATCAGATCTTTATTCACTAAAATAAATTCGGGAGAATACACCTCAGGCGCAAAGCCGAGTTTTTGTAAGTTTGTTTCCAGAGTATCACGATTTTCTACAAGGTATGAAAGGCGAACTAAAGGATTAATCTTTCTAAATTCCTGAAGAATTCTCACGTCGAAAGATTTTATGATTGTTTTCGAAATAATAGCTGCAAGTTGAGCATACACTAAGTCAGTAAAGGTTGCCGGCGCCGGATTAAAAATTCCATCATATTCTGTTTCACTTTTAAGCTCAATATAATATTTAACCGGGGGAAGACTATTTGTTTTAATATAGGCCTCTATTTTCGAAATTACTTCCGAAAGCAGGGGCTTGTATTCCGGTATTTTTTTCTGAAGTGGAAATCGGGCGTTACCTCTTTTTCCGCAATCGAACTGTGCAATCTCGCTATAATCCATTTTATAGAGATTGTAGCTTTTTTGAGATTTTTTTTCAATGGGTTCTCCGGAAGGAGCAGAGCAGAAGAGTGCATTCATCCAGGGCTCATGCGAAACTACGACCTGATTATCTCCTGATATTACAACATCCATTTCAATGCCGTCAACGCCAAGTTTAACCGCTTCCATAAAAGAAGTGATGGTGTTTTCGGGATATAAGCCCCGTGCGCCCCTGTGGCCATATATTTGAGTGCTATTCAAAACCGTGTTTCAATAATTAAAGATACTCATTTAGAAGTCTAAAATTATAAATCAGCGGTTGGTCTGAATCGTTTGGGTGACAATATAAATTGGTATGACATTTTTGTATTAACTTTGGAAGCATATGGATTTTTCAGCATTAACTATTTCAGACTTTAAGCACAGTATTCCAATACAGATTCGTTTTTCAGATTGTGATATGGCAGGGCATGTAAACAACGCAACTGTTCTCACCTATTATGAAACCGCGCGGATAGAATTTTTATTCGGAATTGTAGGTTTGGATAATGACTGGAAAAGCACGGGGCTCATACTTGCTCATTCCGAAATTGACTATATAGAACCTGTTTACCTGCAGGATAAGATCAAAGCCTGTTCGCGAATCACCCGCATTGGCTCTAAAAGTTTTACGATCGAAAATATCCTGGTAAAAACGAATGAGAAAAAAGAAGTGATTGCTTCATTCGCTTCGTTCGTTCTGGTATGTATGGATTATCATAAAAAAGAATCTATAGAAATTCCACAGCCCTGGAAGGATAAAATGAAGTCAGCTGCGCGGTAATAGAACCGGTTTCCTTTGGTATAAAGTTTGCATTATGAATACAAACAGTAAATACTAAGGATATGTGGTGGCAATACGCATTGGTTTTTCTCGGCGCACTTTTATTTGACATTGTTCCTTTTCCCTTTCTGCCAGCTTTTACCATCATGATCTTCCTGCAAGTGGTATACGATCTTAATTTGTGGCCTGTCATATTTATTGGTGTGGCGGGTTCCATTCTTGGCAGGTATATCTTGTCTCTTTACATTCCCCACTTGTCAGACAAATGGTTTAAGAAAACAAAGAAAGAAGATGTAGAGTTTCTGGGAAAAAAAATGAAAGAAAAAGGTTGGAAGGGACAGCTTGTTGTTTTGGCTTATTCATTGTTGCCGCTTCCAACAACGCCGCTATTTGTAGCTGCGGGCGTGGTAAGATTAAAACCCATTTACATTATTCCCGCGTTTTTTGTGGGTAAAATAACGAGTGATACTATCGCGGTTTCTTCGGGCAAGTATGCCAGTGAAAATGTGGACAGTATCCGGGATAATATTCTGTCGTGGCAATCTATTGTTGGTTTATCCGCTAGCCTTCTGCTGCTGTGCGCATTATTGTTTATCGATTGGCGTACACTCATACAAAAGAAAAAACTCGAATTAAAATTCAAGATCTTTAAATAAAAACCGGATTACTTTGTAAAAGAAGGTTGGATCATGTTTTGCAGGGAATAAATTTCGTCCCATTTTTGTTGGGTAATCAATTGCCTTTCTATCACCACTATTGCATGGACTGATTTTTCCGTCTCAAGCGCTTCTTTCGCAACTGCGGCGCACGTTTCGTAGCCTAACACCGGGTTCAGCGCGGTAACAATACCAATGCTGTTCATCACAAAGTCGCTGCATACTTTTGGATTGGCGGTAATTCCTTCCACGCATTTTGTGCGTAAAGTATGAATGGCGTTTCTCATATATTCGAGAGAGGTAAATAAACTGAAACTGATCACAGGTTCCATCACGTTTAATTGTAATTGTCCGGCCTCCGCGGCCATTGTAATGGTTACAT
Source organism: Bacteroidota bacterium (assembly GCA_013816895.1). Lineage (GTDB taxonomy): Bacteria > Bacteroidota > Bacteroidia > B-17B0 > Aurantibacillaceae > Aurantibacillus. The sequence goes on along the minus strand of JACDDR010000078.1, from coordinate 11,237 downwards.
CGGCTCCGATAACATAAAATGCCGTTTGATTAACAACTTCCGGAATTACCGGGTTCACTTTTCCGGGCATGATGGAAGAGCCAGGCTGCATCTTTGGCAGATTGATTTCGTTAATGCCGCACCGCGGACCAGATGAGAGCAGGCGCAAATCATTACAAATCTTCGATATTTTTAGAACACTCCGTTTTAGCACTCCCGAAAGCTGAACATAATCACCCGTGTCGGAACTTGCGTCAATCAAATCGCCGGCAAGAGTAATGGGCAGGCCACTTGCGGCAGCGAGATATTTGGTTACAAGAAAAGGATATTCAGAGGGCGCGTTGATGCGGGTGCCTATGGCCGTGCCTCCCATGTTGCAGGCAGTTAATAGTACCTGCGCTTCCCGTAGCCGGTTTATGTCCTGGTCGATAGTGCTTGCAAAGCCGTGGAACTCCTGTCCTAAAAGCATTGGCACGGCATCCTGCAATTGTGTACGGCCCATTTTTAAGATGTGAATAAATTCGAGACCTTTTTTCGAAAATGCGTTTCGCAAGTTTTGTATTTCATTTACATAATCATTTATTTTTATATATAATGCAATACGAAGCGCGGTGGGGTAAGTATCGTTGGTGGATTGAGAGCAATTTACATGGTTGTTAGGATGAAGAAATTCATACTGACCTTTCTGATGTCCAAGGTACTCCAAACCAATGTTTGCAATGACCTCGTTCACATTCATGTTAAGAGAAGTTCCGGCCCCACCCTGGATAAAATCGGTGGGAAACTGGTTTAAATATTCCCCGGCAATTAGCTTATCGCAGGCAAAAACAATTGCATCTGCGAGCCTGGGCTCAAGACTCCCGCAATCCCTGTTAGCCAACGCTGCCGCTTTTTTAACGTAACCAAATGCTTTTAGAAATAAAGGTTCTTTAGAAACAGGAATACCGGTAATATTAAAATTCTCCATGGCACGTACGGTTTGCACGCCGTAGTAAACATTAAAGGGAATTTGTTTTTCGCCTATAAAATCGTGTTCAAGCCTGAATTGATTGTGGTTTTCCATAGATCTCTTTAATACTAAGTTAATCACTCTTAATTATTATGCCAATGTTTAGAAAAACCCTCTTGGTTTTCGACTATTTTTGTCGGCATTTTGCGTCATAGTGTTCGCACTTATCGATCATAATATTGCCCGGTATATTGCCTTTACTAAGAAAGAGAACCACTATTTCCATTCGCTTCTGAATTTTTAAATATTCAGCGATAATACTGCGGCATATTTTTTGTGTAATTTAATGAGCCCTGCTTTCAATGCACCGGAAATTAAAAAGTATAAAATGGCTAAAACAGTATTGCATAAAGCGGAAACACGCGGGAAGGCTGATCACGGGTGGCTTCACAGTTATCACACATTCAGTTTTGCGGGTTATTATGATCCGGAGCGAATGAACTTTGGTGTTCTGAGGGTATTAAATGATGATACCGTGAGCGGAGGGATGGGCTTTGGAAAACATCCCCATGATAATATGGAAATTATCAGCATTCCCCTGGAAGGCGATCTTGAACACACGGATAGTATGGGGACGGTGGCAACCATTAAACACGGAGATATTCAGGTTATGAGTGCCGGAACCGGAGTGCAGCACAGCGAGTATAACAAGAATAAAGATAAGCCTGTAAAGTTCCTGCAGATCTGGGTTTTCCCCAACAAAAAAAATGTTACTCCGAGATACGGGCAGTTTTCTTTAAATGTGACTGACCGGAAAAATAAGTTTCAGCAGATTGTTTCCCCGGAGGAAAATGGAGAGGGTGTGTGGATCCACCAGGATGCGTCGTTCCATATCGGGAAATTTGACAAGGATTTTAAGGCCGAATATTCGCTAAGAAAAAAAGATAATGGTGTATATGTATTCGTGCTCAGTGGCGAAATTACTGTGGAAGGCCAGAAGTTGAAAGCGCGCGATGGTTTTGGTATTTGGGAAACAGACAAAATAAATTTCGAAGCGGACACAGAAACAGAAGTATTGATAATGGAAGTTCCGATGAATTAACAATAAAAAAAATAACAATAATTATGGCAACAACAAAATGGGTTTTAGATCCAACACACAGCGAAGTGCAATTCAAAGCAAAACATTTAATGATTACCAATGTCACTGGTTCCTTCCAAAATATCAGCGCTAATGCTGAAACGCAGGACGATAGTTTTTCCGGTGCAAAAGTTTCTTTCACTGCCGAGACTGGCTCCGTTAATACGAACAACGAGCAGCGCGACGGGCACCTGAAATCGGCTGATTTTTTTGATTCAGAAAAATTTCCTCAGTTAAAATTTGAAAGCACTGCATTTGAAAAAAAGTCAGAAAATGAATATTCTTTAAAAGGGAACCTTACCATTAAAGATGTCACTAAACCTGTTTCACTAAATGTCGAGTTCGCGGGTATTCAGAAAGATCCTTACGGAAATACAAAAGCCGGCTTTTCAGTTAATGGTAAAATAAACCGGGCGGAATTTGGGTTAATTTGGAACACAGTGCTTGAAACCGGCGGCGTATTAGTAAGCGAAGATATAAAGATCCAGGGCGAAGTTCAGATGGTAAAACAAGTTTAAATTTAATAATTTAAAAGCGGGTTCAGTTTGTGATCCCGCTTTTCCTAACTGGGCAATGGTGTAGTTCCTGTTTTTACCAGTGCGTACAGGCGTCGGTTGAAAGCCTGCGGTTCAATGAATTCCAATGAATTCCATCCAGAATTTTTCGCCACTTTGGATGTCGGTTTGTTTTCTTTTTAGATTTGTATTTTCGGCCTGAGCCATTTTTAGTTTTTGTTATGTTGTTTTCTTTTATGGATGAATTAACGGCAATGTCTGTATTGTTTTCCGAAACATGGATATCATTCAGATTTAATTTTTTCTTGTTTAAATCCAGTAATTCTTTGTACTCCTTGTCCGCAAGCTCCTGGTGTTTATGACACGGACAGTGAGGGTTCCGGGGGTCATTTATATCGAAATTATTTTTTAATGAATCTTCTCCTGCTGCAACCGAAGTAAAACACACGAATAAAAAAAAGCAGAACGTATAGACTATTTCCAGGCGGATGTTTATTTTGTGATGAATAGTTTTCATGAGAATCGTATTAATAAAAGGGAGCTATGTCAAAAGCTGGTCGACCGTCTTTGCGAGACCTTTGGTCGAAGCAATCTTGTTATTGAAGATTGCTTCACTCCCCGCCCGGATGAAACCCGTTCCCGCGGGGCGTTCGCAATGACGCATTTATTGAACCTTTGACACAGCTCCCTCTATGATTTATTAAATTGCTTTTTTGATCGTTACTTTGTCAACTGCGCTCCATGTTTTAAATTCATTCATGTAATACAGGTAAGCCGAAGAAGCCGGAGCATCATATTCTCCTGGCATCTCTGCCTTGAGATCAAGATTGATTTCCTTCACTGCTTTTGGACCTAATCCGCGATAATAAACCGCGATGTTGTTTCCTTTGATTTCATAATAATCAAACATGTTTTTTTCCTGGAGTTCTTTTAGTTGCCACGGCTGAGCTGTAAAACCAGCAGGAATTCCGATGATGGCCATTGTGCTCGGCACATCGGTATTCTTCTTATTGGTAATGGTTGTAGTAAGACGAACAGTTTCTCCAACATTTGCCGTTTTGCTTGCTAGTTTTGTTTTCAAATCAATACTGCATTCTTCATCACTGTTCGGAAGAGAAGTGCTCCAGTTGATAGCAAGTGAATAAGGTAGAGGAGTTTTCACGCCAACGTATTTTACTTTCACAGTGTGTTTACCTTCTCCTTTAATGAATTGTTCAAGACCTTCAACTGAAATAGCACCTTTATCTCCGGCTTTGTAATCTCTCTCGGCTACTTTTTTATTGTCAACATAAATAACAATGGTTCCGTCTTCAGTAGTTTTTTTGCTCGCCTTGGCATATTCCGTTAGCGACTTCAATGCGAGGATAGTTCCCTGTGTTGAGCTGAAAACACCTGAACCGCTTCGTGTGCTGGTTAAATATTGAACGGCATTTGTAAGCGCTCCTGAGTTTTTACCCTGTGACTTTATTATCGCCATAATAGAAAGCGCTGTAGTTTCAATTGTAAGAGAATTTCCCTGTGAGTAAGTAATGGAGTGTGAACTGCCTGTGAAGCTTCCGTCTTTCGCTTGTTTTGTAATCAGAACTGACAGTGCTTCGTCTCCTTTTGATTTCTTGTTCATGGAATAAGCCGCATTTACCATCATGGCAAGCATATAAGGATCTTTTGTTTCAAGCGCTTTTTTATAAGAGCTTTCAAATTCCTTTTCAATATCAGTATAACCTGCTTCCGATAAGGCATAAACAATATAGCTGTTCAGAATATCTTCGCTGATCCTGCCAAAATCGTGATAAGCATGTTGCTCTCTTTTGAAACCGCCTTTTCCGTCTTTTTTACTCATCAACCACATAGCGGTACGATCAAGCATTTTCATGTCTACCGTTTGTCCTGCGCGTTTCATGTCAACAAATTCCATGATACCATACGCCGTTAACCCTTCATGCGCCGGATTGGCACCAAACCACTCATATCCTTTTTCTTTTGTTTCAAAAGTAGTAAGACGCTTGTATCCCCTGTCTAGAAGATCGGTAGCGCGTGCAAGAGTTTTGTTATCCTTACTGTCGGTATTTTTCATGTAATCTAAAACCATTGCGTTAGGATACGCGGTGCAGGAAGTTTGTTCGAAACATCCATAAGGTTCCTGCAAGATTCCTTCAATACCTTTCATCAAATCTGAAACAACATTCGGGAAAGCCGTGAAGGAAGCTTTTAAGGAACCATTCACCAGTTTATTTACTTCGAAGCTGTATTCTTTTTCAATTTCCTGAGCAGAAAAAGAAGTTTGTACCGGAAACCCCTTGGAGGTGATTTTTATTTTTTGTGTAAACGCATCGCCCAATCCACAAGCCTTAAAGGCAATGGTAAATTCGCCTACGCCAATTTTGTCAAGCACTTTGTAATCAAGATAAATTGTTTTAGCCGCGCCTGGCATAATGGTTTGTACTGAATTTAATTTTGTGATTTCTTTTAATCCATCTGGTGAAATAACAGAGATAACACCACCAAGCGGACCGTTAGTATTGTTTTTTAATGTTAACGGAATGGAGACAAAATCTTCAGTTGCAACTTCAACCGGAATTTTTGTGGTCATGGCAAAAGGTAATTGCGTGAAAATGTTTTTCTCAACACGTCCGATAGAACCGTCACCTGCAATGCCTTCCACCGTTGTGCGGAACGATGTAATGTCATCCGAAGCATAAAACTCAATGATTTTTTTCCCGGAGTAACCTATTTCAATATTCGGATTCCAATAAATGGTGTTACGAAAGTCCGTGCGGTTTTCAACAGTTTCCTGTTTTTCATAGGATGGTGATGGAAACTGGCGGGCACGGTAGTATACATTACCAGCTGCTACCGGAATGTTTTGTTCTTCATCAAGCATGTCAACGTCATTTTTAAAGCGTTTGTCATCTGCTCTTGCAACATTACTGGCATCGCGCTCTCCCGCTTTTTTCTCTATTTTAGCAAGGTCATTTGGGCCTTTTTGTTTTAATTTCCCAGCTTCCGAAGGCTTTTCTTTATCTGCTTCCAAACGTTTACGGTTCTGTTTATTATCTGATCCAACCAGGTCTTTTAGCATCGGAGCTTTTTCCATTTGCATTGCCTTTCCATTCACGGAAGCAGGCATAGCCGCCGGCTCCTCGTTTACCATGGCCATTCTTCCCGAAGATTTTTTAGGTCTTGGCGAAGAATAATAACTGTAAGTGTTCTTATATAAATACACCGTAAGGTTTTGATTGTAATCGTAAGCATATTGTGTTTGGGGATAATACCCTTCGGCATTATAGGTCATGCCTAAAGGTTGCGACAGGTCAATGTTACGCAGAGAAAATTTGCCATCCGCATTTACATCAAATTCTTTTCCGGTAGCAATTTTAATTTTGACAGCGTCCACTGGTTTTCCGGTGTTCGCGTCTAGTACAGTTCCTGTAATAAGCGCTTTCTGGCCGGGATACGTTATTTGAGGAAGTTCTTCTTCGATCAGTTTCTCCCAGGTAAACCTTCTCCAGCCGGATGTGAGCATTAAGTAGTCAAGGGCCTGTGCCGACTTCACTTCTTTTTTATTGAAATAAAATGCGGGCTCTTCTATTTTTCCTTTTAGATCCTGTTGAAGTAAGAGCTGCGATAAAATATTACCGGATTTGTCATCAGCAAAAGATAACAACTGGTCGTTAACAACCGCCATTGAAAGGTTTGCAGGCATTGGAAGTCCGCGTTCATCTTTTACGGTTAAGGTCATTTTAATTTTTTCACGGGGCAGATATTTTTCTTTTTCAGTTTCAACCGAAAGATTTAATTGTTTGTTCTTGTTCACAAAAGCAAGTCGCTCTGCACGGGCAATTCCTTTGCTGTCGAATAAAGTAACCTGCGCCACACCCATTGGAAAATTGCTGGTTGGAAACACAAACTTGTTGCTTCCTGGCTTGGCTTCAATTAAAGTTGAGTAATACATTTTGCCTCTAACTTGTGCAACCAGCGCCATTGATTCCTTTTCGGTAGAATTTACATTTACAGTAATTTCTCCTTCTTTCGAATTTTCGAGGTTCATAACATAACCGCGTTCCAGTGGTTCAGGCACGGCGAAGGTTTCAGTAATGCCTTCTGGTTTTGTGATCTTAACGGTATACTTTTCGTTAGGTTGAGGATTGAATTTAAATGATCCCATTCCCTGGTGAAAACTACAGAATGAAGCAACCTGGCTTCCTTTAGCGGTTATCACTACTCCTTCTACATCGGCAGGCTTATCAAATTCATTTAATGCACGGAAAGCCACATTGCCTTCCAGTCCGCTTACAAGATCACCACCTTCCGGGAACATATTGAATTTTACGGTGTTCAATATAATTGGAATAGAACGCGAAATACTTTCGGTGCTTCCGTTATAATCTATCATGATGTTCAAAAGACCATCATTACTTTTGAGTTTTTTAGGGAGATCAAATTTCACATATTTAATCCCATTCTCATCCGTTATGTCAGCTTGCTCTACAACTTTTTCTCCGTTAAGACTTGCAGCGAATTTTATTTTGTAATTAGAGAGCGGTTGATTTTCATTCGTGTTCAGCTCGAGCTTGGCTACCACCTGATCTCCGGCGCCAAATGCTTTTTTCTCGAAATCCAGTTTCATTTTTAAGGCTGGAAGAACAACATCCTGCACCTGGAGGTCTTTCACAAAGGCATTGTCTTCGCCTTCATTTTTCATCCAGTTTGTGTATGCGCGTATTTTATATAATCCGCCCAGTGCTTCTTTATCGATCGAAAAATCACCGGCCGCTTTTCCGTTTTTAGCAACCACGCTTATTTTCTTTTCTACAGTTCCTTTCGGATTAATTAATTCAATATGCACGATATCACTTTTGCCGGATGGTTTTAAACTTCCGCCATCTCTTATATAGGCCGAAAACCAGATGTCATCGCCCGGTTCGTAAAAGGGTTTATCGAGTTGAAGATATACCCTGTCTTCAGGTAATTTCTGGTTGTACTCGGTAAGTTTTTCTTTAATGGAACGAATAAATTCATTATCCATTACTGCCTGATAATAATCGGTGGGTGTTGCCCAGGCGAGAATTGATGTGGCAATCACTGTAAGCGCGATTAGTGGCGATGCTTTTCTGGTTTTGGTCGTATTCATGATATATGATTTTTAAATTATTAGGCCGTTTTACATTTAGATGGTGAACCTTTAATAATTCCATAAACATCTTTTAACCCGTTTAAATTTCATGACCTGAATTGCGCTTAAACCTTGCTGGTGCTGTAAAGTACCTGATTCCGAAAAGATTTTTTATTTCTTTTTAAAGGCGTATCTTTGAAGGATAAGCACACACACGCTAACTTTAAAGAAGCAAATGAAAGACATTTTCGAAAAGATCAAAGCCAACCTTGGACCGATAGGTGAACACGCAAAAGAATCGCATGGATATTTTACTTTTCCAAAACTGGAAGGGGATATAAATCCGCGAATGAGTTTCCGCGGAAAGCAATTATTAAACTGGAGCCTGAATAATTATTTAGGATTGGCCAATCATCCGGAAGTGCGCAAGGCTGATGCCGACGCTGCTGCCAAATACGGTTTAGCCTTACCAATGGGCGCGCGTATGATGAGCGGAAACTCTGATTTTCATGAGCAGCTGGAAAGAGAACTATCTGCTTTTGTAAAAAAAGAAGATACCATTTTATGCAACTTTGGTTATCAGGCAATGGTTTCCGCTATTGATGCAATTGTTGATCGTCACGATGTGATTGTTTATGATGCAGAAAGTCATGCCTGTATATTGGACGGTGTGCGTTTACACATGGGCAAGCGTTACGTGTTTAAACACAACGATATTGAAGATTGCGTTAAACAGCTGGAGCGTGCTACAAAGCTTGCAGAACAAACCGGGGGAGGGATCTTGTTAATCACTGAAGGTGTGTTTGGTATGCGCGGTGATCAGGGTAAATTAAAAGAGATTGTTGAGTTAAAGAAAAAATACAATTTCCGGTTGTTTGTAGATGATGCTCATGGCGCGGGAACAATGGGACCTAACGGGGGCGGAACGGGCGAACATCAGGGATGCCAGGACGGTATTGACATTTACTTCGGCACCTTTGCCAAGTCATTTGCCTTAATTGGCGGTTATATCAGTTCAACAAAAGATATCATTACGTTTTTACGTTATAACATGCGCAGCCAGATCTTCGCGAAAAGTTTGCCAATGCCTTTAGTGGTGGGTGCTTTAAAGCGACTGGAATTAATGCGCAATCACCCGGAATACCGCGAAAAATTATGGGAAATTACCCGTGCTCTTCAAAGCGGGCTGGTTGAGGCAGGCTTTAATATTGGAGATACTAACACCCCTGTAACACCGGTATACTTAAATGGAAGTATTCCAGAAGCTACCAACATGGTTATTGATCTTCGCGAAAATCATGGCATTTTCTGTTCTATGGTGGTTTACCCTGTAATTCCTAAGGGAATGATTATCCTGCGTTTAATTCCAACATCTGTACATACTTTGGAAGATGTAAGATATACTATTGAATGTTTCAGCAAGATCAAAGATAAATTGTACGGTGGTGAATACAAGGCGGAAAAAATTCGTGCTGGTTTTTCACAGGAGTTATAAAAAGGTTTTAAAAAAAACAGAAATCCCAATCTTAAAAAGGTTGGGATTTTTTATTTACTAATATTGAGTCTTTTGAAAAAAGTAAAATAAAAAAGCCCGCTATAAAACGGGCTTTCATTATTTACAAAATGTAAAAATTATTTTTTCAGCGATGCAACTTTTTTAGTCAGCTTTGACTTCAGGTTGGCAGCTTTGTTTTTATGGATAACGCTTTTCTTAGCAAGTTTATCAAGCATCTTCGACACTTTTGGTAACAATTCCTTTGCTTCTGCCTCAGAAGTTGTAGAACGTAATTTTTTTACCGCAGTACGGGTAGTTTTTGCATAATAACGGTTTTCAACACGTTTAGCGTCATTTGAGCGGATGCGTTTAATAGCGGATTTATGGTTTGCCATTTTTTAATTCTTTTAATTTAATCCCACAATTTTGGGAAGGCAAATATACTGTTTTTTTCTAATATCCAAATGTTAAAAACAAAATCGGTGCGCAGAATTAATTTCGGTTATTTTTGTGATGATGGTCCGTTTTTGCGCAATATTACTGTTTTTTCAGGCCATTAACGGGCTTACAGGCCAGAATACAGCCAGTGTGACAGTTTCCAGAAACCTTGTGCCTAACGGAAGTTTTGAAAATTACCGCAAAAAGTCGAATAATGTTAAGCAGGCCATCCCCTGGAAAGACAGTGGAACTATTGATTTTTATCAGAATCCCCTTACCAACGATACCACGGTTCAAAAAGGCGCGTACGAGGGGTATTGTTATACCGGCTTCCGGTTTCAAAAGCGTTATAAGGAGTTTCTGCAGGCTAAGCTGGTAGAGCCTTTACACAGAGGCGTTACTTACCGGTTCAGCATGAAAGTAAAACTGGCCTTCTGGAGCAATGCCACACTGCGGTCCTTCGGAGCTCTGTTCAGCAAAGCTGGATATACCAAGCAGGCTGACGCTGTCAGATCAAACATGGTGGATACTATTAGCAAAAAAGGAGGCCTTATGAAGGGGTTTCAGTGGTTTGAAGTGAAAGGGTACTATAAAGCGGATGGCGGGGAAAAGTTTATCACTATCGGGAATTTTGCTGCGGATATCAAAAAAGACATGGTGCGGATGAATCTTTTCCGGCTTGGATTTAAAGAAACCTATTATTTTGTGGATGATGTTGAGCTGGTAAAATTTACCGAGGAAGAAAAAGTAAACGAAGAGATCGTAGGTCCATCGATTCAACAACAACTCGAGGATTCAACTTTGCAGGTAAATAACGATATTAAGGTGGGTGAAAAAGTAGCGCTCAAAAATATTTTCTTTGAAAATGGTAAGTATTACTTACTTCCGGAGTCTTATATTGAATTAAACAAACTGGCCCAGTACCTGATGAAGAACCCTTCCATTGAAATAAGAATCAATGGTCATAGCGATAATGCAGGTTTTAGCTTCAAGAATCAGAAAATAAGTGAGCTCAGGGCTAGGGAAGTTTTTGAATATCTGATTAAAAAAGGTGTTCAGAATAAAATGTACTTTAAGGGCTTTGGGAGTACACAGCCATTGGGCGGCAACGATACCGAAGAAGGAAGGGCCAAAAACAGGCGCGTGGAATTTGAGATCATTAAAAAGTAACCTGTTGTTCTAAAAACAATAAAGTAAAATGGAAACAATAAAAAAGGATGATCCAAAAATAATAAAGGCGTGGACGTTTTACGATTGGGCCAACTCTGTTTTTCCGCTGGTGATTACATCGGCCATTTTTCCTAATTTTTATGATGCAGTAACCGCAACAAAAAATGAAGCGGGGGAGATCATCAGTCACACGGTAACATTCTTCGGGCGCGAATTCGAAAATCAGAACATTTATTCTTTTGTGTATGCCTTTGCTTTATCCATTGTAGTTCTGATCAGCCCTATTTTAAGTGGTATTGCGGATTATCTCGGAAATAAAAAGCGGTTTCTCCAGTTCTTCTGTTACCTGGGCGCTTTGTCCTGCATGTGTCTTTTTCTTTTTTCGAAAAATCATCTTGAGTTAAGTTTTATTCCTTTTATTACAGCCACCATTGGTT
>JACDDR010000184.1 GCA_013816895.1 Bacteroidota bacterium | reverse complement strand
AAACCGGAACTAAAGCGCTCGAATATAAAGCCAAGCGCGATTTTGAAACCGGAACCGAACTCACCTTTAAGCCTGACTGGCGAGAGGACAAAGATCACATCCAATGCTGTTATATGGACAACCGGCTTGGAGTTTATAATGCCCTTAAAGTAGCGGAAACTCTAAAGGATGGGGCTATCGTATTTAGCACCTGGGAAGAACATGGCGGCGGAAGTGTTCAGTATCTGCAACGCTATCTTCATAAAAAATATAAAATCCAGCAGGCGCTTATTTCAGACATCAGTTGGATTTCCGATGGCGTGAAATATGCCAAAGGGCCGGTAATAAGCATGAGAGACAGTTTAATTCCAAGAAGAAGTTATATAAATAAAATTATTGAAATCGCCCAAAAGAACAAATGTACTTTTCAGCTCGAAGTAGAAGGCAGCGGAGGCAGCGACGCGGGGGCGCTGCAAATGTGCGAGAACCCATGGGATTGGTGTTTTGTGGGCGCGGCGGAAGAAAACGTACACACGCCGGATGAAAAAGTTCACAAAAAAGATATTGAAGGCATGATAAAACTTTACCAGGTGTTAATGCGGGAATTATAAAACCGAATGTATAAATGGTTTTATAATAAAATTTCCTCAAAAGGATCTGTCGCCGATGATTCCATTCATCTTCTTACTGAAAAGGAAATCACCTATATAAAAAGGCGGGAAAACATAACCATATTCCTTGCAGCACTCATCGGGGCCATTATGGTGCTGGTGCTTTATTTACCGCAGTACTGGTGGCCACATCTTTTTCCTGTTAACCGCTTTCATGTTCCTTTTATAAAAGATACGGTAGAGTTTTCGGTAAGTGCGTTTTTATACGGAATGCTTCTCGTTTACGCGGAGATTGTTCTCTTAACGTTTTTAAATATTTATTGCGCTCACGAAATTGCTTTCGCTACTGGATTTATTAACCATCAAACAAAGTTCACGACAGAAAAAAAACAGCTTCTTCTCACGATCGGCCAGGAAAAAAAAACAAAAGACATTAAACAATTTGGAATAGATCCCTATTCAGGATTAAGCAAAGGTTCTGTTTTTTTAATGAACCTTTTCTTTACGCTCAAAGCAACGCTAAGCAACCTTCTATTTAAGATTTTTGTTCAAAGGGTTTTGGGAAGGTATGCCATCAGGGAGGTGCTTGACATGGTGGGGATCCCCATCTTCGCGTTCTGGAATGCCTGGGGCACCCGAAAGGTTTTACGTGAAGCGCGGATCATCATTATGGGCCAAACCTACCTCGAACATTTTAAAGGCGACCTTTCGCAATTCAGGAAATTAAATGGCAGTGAAAAAATTTTATTGTACGATACTCTTCAGTACGTAGCAATAAGCAAACGCGATTATCATAAGAACCACTATTACCTTACAAAACTTGTACTTGAACAATTTGAAATAGCATTGGAAAAAAATCATATCATCTCTCCGGATTATGCACAAAGACTTAATGCATGCGCGGAAGACTTTAAAAAATTAAATGAGAAAATCATGTTAATAGGATTTGTACTTGACGGGAGTTTTTCGGTAAGAGAAAAGGCACGATTAAAGGCGTTGAATAAAAATAATGTTATCACTAAGAAGGCAGAAGATGTAGAAATGTTGGCCGCCAATTTTATTTATGGCCACGGCTTGTCTGATCAAAAATTATAACCCTTATAGTTTCTCATGAATTCTTCTTCCGGGATAATTTTGTTTATCTCCATTTTAGTGTACTCGTAATTTTCAAAAACTCCTTTGTCGTCAAAAAGACTAGCAACCACCGGCAGCATTGTTTTTTCATCGATGTATAAAACTGCTTTTTTACAAAACAGATTTGGAATTTTAATTACGCTTCCTTTTTTCAAATAATCGTAATGATTTAAAAGACCATTCTTATAATGAATCAGGTATTCGTTAACACTCGTTTTATTGGCAATAGAACTAACCGTTTCATGTTCGCCGACTATATAATCCACGTATCCGAAATTTTTATTCTCGTATTCAAGCAGGTGACACTGGTATCCGTTTTTTGCGACCTTTCCGTAATACTTAAAATTGTTTAAACCTTCCTTGTCTTTACTGATAATAAACGACATTCCTTTTGCTACAAAATCAAAACCCAGCTCATGTATGGTATAATGCTGGTCTTTTCTCATTAATTGCCCCATAGGATCAAGGGTAAGCGTAAGCGGCACAGAGGCCGACCTTACGAGCGCCTTGTTATTTAACTGCCCGGCGGTGTAAAGAATCTGAACTTTTTTTTCCGGATTTTTGAAATACAACCGGCGCGGCTTTGTTTGAAGTTTAATTTCTGAATTCGCGGTGTGAAAGGATGCGGCTTCCCGTTCAAGGGCGGAAATATTAACACGCAGGGTTTTGATATTCTTAATGGAATCATTCATGAGCTGTAAAATCCTGGAAGGTTTAAGATCAGGCAGTCCATGAAAAGAAGCAAAGAAGAGAGCGAATACAAAAATAATTATGTACCTGCAGGTTAACTTCATTTACAATGCTAAGTTACCTAATAACTTTTACTATTTTTGAGCTTAATCTTTGAATCATGTCAATAATCGGAATTATTCCTGCGAGATACGCATCCTCCCGTTTTCCAGGCAAACCACTTGTTCAGATAAAGGGTATGTCCATGCTTGAAAGGGTTTACACCCAGGCAAAAAAAGCAAAGGCGCTGGATGAAATACTTATCGCAACCGACGATGAACGCATCGCGCAACATGCCCTGAGCTTCGGTGGCAGAGCCGTTATGACCAGGGAGAACCATCCGAGCGGAACCGACCGCTGTTTTGAGGCGTATACCCTGAACAAAAAAAAATTTGATCATGTGCTAAACATCCAGGGCGATGAGCCGTTTCTTGATCCCGATCAGATCGATGCATTGGCTATGGCCTGTAACAGTTCGGTAGAAATTGCCACGCAGATGATTCTTTGCAAAGATCATAAAGTATTATTTGACAAAGGAGAAGTGAAAATAGTTTTGAATGCTGCTAAGGAAGCTATTTATTTCAGCCGGAGTGTTATTCCCCACATTAAAGGCAAAAACGAAAACGAATGGCCACTGCATTACAATTATTACCGGCATGTTGGAATGTATGCTTACCGCGTGGATGTGCTTGAAAAAATAACACGTCTTGCCCCTTCTCAACTTGAACTTGCCGAATCTCTTGAACAACTCCGCTGGCTCGAAAATGGTTACAAAATAAAATGCATTGAAACTACTTTTGACAGCCATTGTATTGATATCCCTGAGGACATCGAAAAAGTGCTGAGCCTTATGGGGAAGTGATCATTTTTCGTAAAAAAACAGAAATTTTTTTCTTACTTTTGGTTAAATTAAAAATCAATAAAATGAAAAAAATCTACTTTTCTTTATTATCCGTTGCATTTGGATTAGGGTTAAATGCTCAAACGCTTACCCAGGCAAATAACGCTCCCGCGAACGGCGACATGCATAGCACATACCAGTGCGATTCAACCAATGTTACTCCGGGCGCTTCAGGTGCCGCTGCCAGTTGGAATTTCGCTACCGTGCCAACACACAGTAATGTCGTTGCAAATTACACAGTTTCAACAATAAGCAGTACTGCTTATCCAAGCGCCGATG
>JACDDR010000077.1 GCA_013816895.1 Bacteroidota bacterium | reverse complement strand
ACATCACAAGTCCGGGTAATGGAGGTAACTACTCCTACAACTGGAGTAACGGAGCACAAGGCTCCAACAACACCGTAATGGCCAACTTCGCCAATAATCCAAATACCTACTCGGTGATCATATCCGATGGGTGTTCGCCGAATGCTACAGCATTCTTTACCGTGAATGTGAATCCAACACCGCAGTTTAGTTTCACACCTTCTTCTGCAAAAGGATGCGCGCCTTTAACCGTGCTCTTCCAGGCAACTTCTACAAGCACTGCTTACAACGGAAGTGGGGATAGTTATTTCTGGAGTTTTGGCGGCGAAAACACAGCCAACGGCAGTACACAAATTCAAACTTATCCAACTGCAGGAACTTATTCATTCCAGATTCTTGCAACAAACAGCTTTGGATGTTTTAAAGACACATCAGTCGGAAAAATAATTGAAGTGTATCCTGTGCCACATGCCGAATTCACTCATAATCCAACTAACGCCACGATTTTAGAGCCAACTATCTATTTCACTAATCTGTCGCAAGGTGCGAACAGTTATGTATGGGATTTTGGGGATTATTCATCACTGAGCAATTCTTCTTCTGCGTTGAACCCGACTCACATTTATGATCTTGCTGGAAATTACGATGTTTACATGGTGGCTATTAACGCTTACGGTTGCAAAGACACAGCGGTTCATCGAATAGTAATAGAACCCGACTTTGTTATTTATATTCCGAATGCATTTACTCCGGATATCAATGGCAAGAATGATGTTTTCCAGCCAAAAGGCGTTGGTATAAACGAAGACAAATACAAAATGGAGATCTTCGATCGCTGGGGTGAATTGATCTTTACTTCGAATGTATTCAGTACCGGTTGGAATGGAACTGCCAAAGGCGGCAGCGAACCTTGCCAGGACGGTGTGTACATCTACAAAATATCTGTAGTAACAATTAAGAACGAAAAGAAATACTATGTAGGGCACGTTACCCTGCTGAAGCAATAAAATAAATAGCATATTATATTTAAGAAGTCGGGGATTATCTCCGACTTTTTTGTTATTTTATTCAACCTCCTTCGGGGTTGAGTGGTTGGTGGACCTAGAGTTAAGATGTTCAATCCCTTCGGGATTGGGAGGCGTGCCCTTATAAGGGAATAGATTAAAAGATCTCTGTCACACTAAAAGAAAATCAGTTTATGGTTCAATAATTGTTCCCTAATTTTTTAGTGAAAGAAATAAATATCCCTTCTGTTTTTTTGTGACAAGTATATGAATTTGTTCTTCTATTGTTTTTTCACCGGACACATCTCTATGCGCCAATCAGACCAAGGCCGCTGAATAAAATAAAAAGACCTATTATTAAAAAAACAGCGCCGCAAACATAGTGATCATGTGTGTAGTTGTTTTTTCTTTTATCGAGAGATAATGCCAACGCAAATTGCACTAACGTTGAAACCGGCAAAAGGAAAATAAACACCATGCCGAAGTTGCACTCACTAAAATTCAGCAGCCCCTTAAACATAAGAACATTAACCAGAGTAAGAAAAACTAAAATCACTTTATTAAAAAGAGAACCCTTATTCATGGAGTTGTTTGGTTCTAAGGAATTAACCAGAATTTCTTTTAAGTGTCCTGGCTATTTCGAATTACTGTCGGTAAATTTTTTTAGCATTATTTTTTTTAGAAAATAAATTTAAGGAATAATAGAATCTTTTTTTACACCATACCAGTTTCCTCTAACTTTCCGAAGGTGGAATTGTTCGTAATCTTTTCGTGTGTATGATTTTATTTTCTCAGGTGTGTCATCCCAATTTACCCAGCCATTACCTTCGAATTTAGAGGTAAACCAGTTTTCATTTATCTCGCCATTTCGGTTCAAGTATCCACTATAGACTTCTTTCAGCGCTATTTGATGAAGTTGTTGATAAGAGAGGGGGGTGTGGATATTATGATTTTTGACTATGTCTCTTGGGATATGAATATAGGGGCCTTTAAAAAAGTACCATTGGTTAGCTATCTTTTCACCATAAAAATAGAAAATTCCATCAGCAGTTGACTCACTCGCTTTATCTGAATCTACAATCAACAGACTTGAAATTAACCGGTTTTGTTTTAAATTAAAACATAATAGGCTGTCTATATAAATTATATTTTGAGTAGAATCAGGCGAGCCGAGTATATGGTTAAGGGACCATTTTTGGAGGGTGTCACTTATTAAACTATAAATTCGTTTATATTCTGAATCACCCAGTTGTTCTTTTGATTTTTCAATATGAGAACTTCTGTCGTTATCATTACACGAAAACGAACACATGAACACAAATATTACAAAGTAATATTTCAAATTAATTTCTTGGTTTAATATATCCATTTGGCACATTAGGTTTATTTGGGATACTAAATATCCATCCATAATTTGATACACTGTGACTGCCTAAATAACCTTTTGTATCAACGTTTGGGATAAAAACCCTTCCGCCAATGGTTGGAGCTATAATATTGTCAATGCCCGTTACTGCACACTGGGTGTTTATTAGTATCAACGAAAACATTTTAATGAGGATTAAATTGAGACTACTCTAACATTATCTTAAAAATCCTGCGTTGCAGGTGCATTTAGGCTGTCCTTTTTTACACCGTACCAGTTTCCTCTAACTTTCCGAAGGTGGAATTGTTCGTAATCTTTTCGTGTGTATGATTTTATTTTCTCAGGTGTGTCATCCCAATTAACCCAGCCGTTACCTTCAAATTTAGAGGTAAACCAGTTTTCATTTATCTCGCCGTTTCGGGACAAGTATCCACTATAGACTTCTTTCAGCGCTATTTGATGAAGTTGTTGATAAGAGAGGGGGGTGTGGATCGGATGATTCTTCACCATTTCACGTGGAATTGTGATTGAAGGCCCTTTAAAAAAAAACCAATCTTCGTTTATTTTTTCGCCGTATATAAACTGTAAGTCGTCTGATGTTGCGTCAGGTAAGTTAACATATAAGTGTCGGCAGGAAATAAATCGATTTCTGGTAATGTTAAAACATAATAAACTATCAAGGTGAAACTTGTACGTTGCTTCCGCTTCATAGTTCCTTAGCCTATTTGTTATCCATAGGTTAACCGAATCGTTTAATTTTCGGTACAGATCGTGATATTCTGCCTTTCCCATGGCATCAATTGACTTTCTATAATAGTTATTGGTGTGTGACTTATTTTCACAGGTAACCAAAAAAAGACAAAATGCGATTACTACAATTATTTTTCCTTTATCTCGGCTTAACATAACCATCCATGCCCAGTTTGCGTGTTGTAAATATCCATCCATAATTTGATACACTGTGACTGCCTAAATAACTTTTTGTATCAACGTTTGGGATAAACACCCTTCCGCCAGTGGTTGGAGCTATAATATTATCAATTCCTGTTACTGCACACTGCGGAGCTACTCCATCTTGCAACCAGGGTAAATCCTCATTAGGTTCGCCAAGGTTGCTGCCATATTGCCACGCTTCTTCAAACCAGTTCAGGTTAACGCCACCACTGCAAGCGTTTTCGGGAGCTAAGATATAATATCTTCCGAATTTAAATCCGTTCTTTTTTAATTCTCTTACAAGGCCAACGGAATATGCATAACCCATGCTATGCGCTACTACATCAATAACATCGGTATTTTTGTTAAAAATTACTGAACCATTATTGATTCTTGTCATAAGATTTCTTGCACCTTGTTCGCCACTAGTTGCGCGCTCGTTAAATCCCTCTACATTAGGATTGGTATGTAAAAAATTGTCGCCATGATTTAATTTAGTAAGATTAGCAAGTTCTGTATTTAGCGATGCGCTGTTTCGAATATAATCTGATAAAATGTTGCCCGCCATATAATTTGCCACTGACTTATGGTTGGAAGTTCCCACGGAATGATGTCCATCGAAATAAACCGCATATTTGTTGCCCACCCTGTTCATAAATTGCTGATCGATGCCTTTCCAATAACCTCTGCAATCTCCATTCTCACAAGCGTTATTTGTATTTGCGTATTCCATACTACTGTTCACCAATTGTCCATCATTGAAATTAACAATGGGCCTGTAGCCATTACAAAATACCATCAAATTCTTATACATGAAGGTGTCTCTTAAAAAGAGACGCATATTGTCAATCCTGCCTTGTGGAACCCGAACCATAATCTGGTGATCATCTACTACAATTTCATTTTTTATCGCGCCGCCATGTCCGGGGTCGTACGTACCAATTGCAATTCTGTTACGTGGACTTGCCGTTCTTGGAAGTTTATACGGATCGATATATATTTCTATGAAGTCATATTGCACTCCTCCTACATAGCAATTGGTTGCCTTGCCAATCAATTCTCTGCATATTGCCCCTGTATTACATTTTTTATTGCCCTGAGGTACCGTTAAAGTAGTGCCTTTTTTATATGCGAGCTTTATCGCTGTCAATATAGTGAAAGCGGTTTCGGCACTGCGATCACTTCCGAACATACTTCCATCATCTTCATCATCAAACCAGTTAAAATTTTCAGGTTTCTTTTGTGCTTTCTGCCATTGCTCCAAAATCAACATGCTACCGCTTCCATAATCCATCAAATTATATGTTTTTCCTTTTTCCACCAATGGAAATGTGTGCTTATATGCGAAAGCTCCATGTCCCAGCTCATGTGCTACGCTTTTTACATCTGCTGCACTGCTTATAAAACCAAGTGCCTTTCCTTTGGCCATATAGCCTAGTTGATTTCCATCGTTAAACTGCGGTACCACAAGAATATACAACGCCTCCTTATCATAAGTGGTGTCCTTTTCGCGATAGGAATTTCTGAGTAGCTTCATCTCATCGCTATATTTATTTAAAATAGTGGTTTCAGGGGATTCCATCTTCCCATCTACTAAATCAAACGTAAAATTTGGTGCCGTTGTTACCGACCAGCTTACGTTGGCTTGTTTAAATATTTGATTTAAGTCTTCGGAAGTAATTGATGTGTTTGAGTTATTCACGGGCACAATAACAACTTTCTTTGCGATAGCTTTAAGACTGATAATATTAAGCTTTCCAATCTTCTCATTATTGTACCACGCGTAAATGCATCCCGCGCTATGCGATATACTGCTAATTAAAAATTTATTTTTTGGCTGAACCGAAAAACTTAATTCCTCACCCTGCTCTGTTTTAAATTTTAGTAATGCCGAATTAAAATCCTGAACAGTTACTTTGGCTACTACCTGGTCGGTACTTCCTGTGCCAATGGCTTTGTTGGCAACAAAATAATTTTTACCATTTCTTAATTTGATTGCTTCGTAATTACTTATAAACCCTGCGTATTGCTTCCCGTCAAAACCAAACACCTGGCCCGGACTCATCTCAAAGTGTACGATCTTATTATCCGAAGCCATTAAACTGTCTGCGCTGTAATGAAGATAATTTGTGGGCCCTGTAATTTTTGGGGGTGGAGGCACAAGGCTCACATCATATTCGTTGCCTTCGCCATCCCTTATTATCATTATGTTTACTCCTGTTGGTGTAGGAACACATATTGTATTATTACTTCCCTGCATTACATAACATAGTTGGTTACCATTTATAAACACTGTATCCAAAGTGCCGTCAACATAGGTTGCATTATCTTCGGCTTGGGCCATATCCCATTGATGCACCCAGGTATCTATCCCTTTTGTTTCTGCTTCAATAATTCCCTGATGTTGAACGCCGATATCATCTATGTAAATATGACTCCACTTTACCGGAACTTTTTTTACACCCATCATGCTCACATATCCTTTGCCGCCATACCACCCCTCTGAAGTTCCGGGAAAGATCTGTGTAACATGCACTTCAAACTGACCACTTTGTATGATCAAACCCTTTACGGCTTTCTCTAATGGCAATGGCTTAAGCAGGTTGTTGTTTGTTGGCATCGCCTGGTTATTGCAAGAATAGTTTGGCGCCTGCTGTGTTGTAAACGCAACAGTGTTGCTCCATGCACCGGTGATGCCGTTTCCATCTCCCCTAACTCTCGCTTCGTATTGCGTAGAAGGTTCAAGGTTCATAATTCTTTCTGTTCCGGAACTATTGTTATATTCAAACCATTCTGCGGTTCCTGTTTTTCTCACCTGCAATAAATAGCCGGTAAAAACACTTTGTTTATTCCAATCACATCTTCCCATTCTGTGACTAAGCGCTTCGGCAGTTAAGGTTAGGTCCAATCCGTTCACAACATTTTCAATGCTTCCGTATTTAAAAGTACAGATCTGGCTATAGCCCTGGTTCTTGAAAAGATCTCTTCCCGAAATATCCTTAGCGCGCACGCGCCAAACATATTTCATGTAAAGGTTAAGCGCTGGCTCCGTTATACCATAATTAAAAAAAGTTTGCTGCGTGCTTGTGCTAAAAATTGGCGCTGTACTTAACACCACCTGATTTGGAATTGCGTTACTATCCGGCCTGCTTTCCCAAAGTGCAAAATCGTACTCTGTGTTCAGCGCGCTGTTTGGCGAACCAAGGTTCATAGCCGCCCATTGAAATACAATATTCTGCGGATATAATGGCGTTAATACAGAATTACATAAAGGCATGTTAAGATAGGGGGGATCGCTCAAAGTAAACCAGGCTTGACTGCAAGCCTCGTTGCTTAATTGAACCGGAGTGGAATTATAGTAATCAAAAGCGGTTACACATATTGAATAATAACCTTCAGGCAACACTTTTTGCTGCTCATATTGTCCCTGGTTAATGCCCATAAAATCAAGATTACTTGAATTTAAATACGGGGCTAGTTCTGCGCCACTGAGCAAAAACGGCTGTCCGGGAATTAGTGTAACCGCACCAGGATTATAAAATGTTTTAGTGCTTAGCGTAAAACCATTTCCCTTGATTTCAAACCTGAGTTTAACATTCACTTGTGCTACACTGAAATCATTAAGTTTTAATATCACCTTTAATTTCTCCGAAGCCGGATCCGCGTAATCCGCCATATAGCCGCTGTAAGGGGGCATCAGTTGTGTGGATATATACACGGGGTAATTCTGTGACCGTACCACAACCCATGTTAAAGCAAAAAATATAATTAGACTACTCCTCAAAGTGTTTCAGGCAAACTGGTTAAGGCTTTATATAGTCAATGTTTCCGGAGGTAATGGAATAACTCTGGCCGTTAACGGTATCCGTTTGGAAATTGAACGTGCCTTTTAATTTAGTGATGTATCCACCTGCTGTATCCATTGAACTAATATTAAGGGAACCAGCAAGTGATTTATAATTAGTTGACTGGTTTCCATAGCTGGCGCTAAACGGACCATATTTTGTAAGCGCTACAGTACCTGTAGTGAATGTAACAGATAGGCCCATTGTTGTGAACGGATTATTAAAAGAGGTTTGACCCTGAAAAGAATAGGTGTTGCCAAAATGAAATGTGCTATAGGCACTCGGTGGCATCGTCCAGGCTTGACCGTTGACAACAGCCGTATAAGAATTTACATGGGCCGGGGCGGCAGGGGTTGACGGACTGGCGGTTTCTGATGTGGAATTTTTTTTCTTGCAAGCCACAAATAGTGAAACAGCGATTAATAGAACAGATGATAGGTTTGTTTTTTTCATATTTATTTATTTTTTATTTAAAAATTATAGTTTAATCCTACAGTGCCAGTAAATTCATTGAAAGATCTGGTACTCTGGCCGGTTTGTAAGTTTTGTAAATATGTTGCATTTAGGCTGAAGCCCATTTTCCCAACTTTTTCATTCTGAAATTTAGGAGCATAGGTTATACTGCAACGGTGATTAAATACATCATTTGTTTTTATAGCGTTGGTATAACCCTTATTATAAGTTGAGCCAAGACTGAGTCTCACAAGATTTTTATAAATAGCCCTGGCAAAATTTAAAGAAGGCCCAATATAAACCGCGTCAAATTCCTGCATTGAACTTTGATTAATATTAAAAGCAATTGTTACCGAAGTTTTGCTTGGCTGAAAAAGAATCGTGTAACTACAGTTACCATTTCTAACTGTAGCCGGGGCCGCTATGAGGGCAGTATTGCCAACAGCGCCGGGATCAGAAAAAGCACCCTGACGCTGGCCGCTAATCTGATAGTTGCCGGTAACAGAAACACTCTGTTTGAAATCGCTTTTTCCGAAACTATAAATAAAACTCAACATTGCAGATTGGGACACTTGATAGACATTAAATGTATCGAGCGTATTTTTATAAAACGGATCTGTTTGTGGTTTCTGACGGGTGAAAGTTGTAAAGTTGGAAAAAGATGAATTAATATTCCAACTTTTGTTGATGTTATAACTCATGTTTAAGGCGCCCACCCAACGTCGTGTAGAATTTAACTTAGCATTATCGAGATTATTTCTTTGCAAGCCAGTATTTGCGCTAATATTAAGTCTTCCTTTTATCAAAGTAATTGAAGGCGCTATGGTGAAATTTTCGAAATCATTATTAAAGTAATAGGCTCCCAGTGTTTTATATCCCGGATCTATTCTTTCATAATTAAAGCTAATGCCGTAATTTTTTGATCTGTAGCCGAGACTGGATTTATATGCGTTGTAAAAAGCGGATGTAGAATTAGGCGTAAATATTCCGGGTAATTTATTTTTTGGCGCCGATTGAAAATCAGGGGATACTCTGGTATTAAGAGTGAGTGCGCTTATAGCATATTCGGCTTCAAAAGTTAATTTTTTAAACACCGTTGTTTTTGCCCCGACACTTAGCGCTGTATTTTCCATCGGCTTAATTGACGATTCCACGGGAATGAAAACCAGTGATGATGCGTCGTCTTTCGCGGCGAAATATGTAATCTTTATACTCTGGCCATTTTTTTCATACTGCGCCATCGTGCCCCATCCTATCCGTTTGTAAGACATGTTAATGTCTGAGCCACTTGCGAAATCATATTCCAAAGCCTTTTTAAACCTTCCATACAATACAGCGCATTTGAATCCTTTTGGAGTCAGCTCAACTCCGGCGCCCGAAAAAAGATGGTTGTTTAATGTGTAAGAGGAAAAATTCATCGCGGTAATACCGAGGTAACCTTTCACCCATTTATAGGTAGGATTTAAGCTTTGAATATTTACCGGCTGAGTGTAGCTGAGTTGATTGTTACTGAACGAAAAAGTATATGGCAAACTGATCCCCATGATATTTGCAGAAATATTTCCATTAAGAAAATAAGTATATGGCTGCCTTCTATTGGGAATTCCCTGGGCGTTGTAAAAAATATTGGAATAGTTAATTCCGCCGGAAACTTTCATCATATCTTTTTTTCCCAGTTTTTCCAGATCCTGCCCCACACTTCCAATAGAAATAAAAATTAATGCGGCTGATATATAGGGAGTAGCGGTCACTTATTTATTAAGTATGAAATAAAAGTTTTTTGAATCGTATTCACCTATTAGCCTTAAAAAATAATTTCCATTTTGTAGTTGCGTGAGACTAAAGGGAATTAGTAGATTTTCCACATCGTAAAAATTTTGCTGCTGTATTTTTAACGCATTTGAATTCCAAACCTGTACGCACATATTTTGTCGCTTGTAAAATTCTATCGCTGCAGTAAATTGACCATCGTTCGGATTTGGATAAACAATTAAACTTTTGATTCCATTGTTGTTATGATTATTAGCCTGTAAAGTATCTGATGCAAAAAACTTTATTTGTTTTGTCGTGTTTATTGTACACGGGCCATAATGAGCCTTCATTGTGATTGTGAATGTGCCTGTATCATTATACATAATTACAGGATTAAACATGTCACCGCCCACAATTACTGCGGGCGGAGGCAACACCCAGCTTACAGAATCGGCTTTGGGAATGCTGATGTCGACAAGGACCAACGTATCGCTTTTATAATTGAGGGTACTGGCAAGAAACTTTGGCGCAGGGAGGTCGCTGGTGGCACTTAGCGTTACGTTAGTTTGTGTTATACATCCAAGGCTATCCTTGATTATTATATTGTAATTGCCAAATGGAATGTTTGTGAAAGAATTGTTAGCAAAAAAAGTACCGCCATTATTTATCGAATACTTATATGGAGCGATTCCACCTTTTGCAAATACTAAAATAGTACCGGTTGAGTTATTGTTACAACTTCTGAAAGCTATAACTGAATCCTGAATGTCCGGAGGCACAGTAACCTTGATGGTGTCAGTTCCAAGGCAGCCTGAACTGCTGCTTCCGGTTACAATATAGTTTGAGGTTACGGATGGACTCACGTTAATATTACTTGCGTTTTGCCCTGTGTTCCAGTTAAAAGTAATACCAGTAACAGTTCCAATGGCGGATGAACTTAGGTTGGCTAAAGAGTTTTTGCACACAGTTGTATCGCTGCTTGCATTTAAAAGGAGCTGATTGGTTTGGAGAATTTTAAGCGAATCTTGTTTCGTGCAACCATTGTCGGATGATGTTACAAATATTGTATACGTTCCCGGTGATGAGGCTATACCATTGTTGGCAATAGTGAAGTTGGACGGGCTCACCCAAAACGCAGCAGTGTTAGTCGGAGAAAAAGCGGCATTTAAATTTACAGTGTATATACTGCAGTTCAGTTGAGCATTTGAAGAGCCAATTGCTACAGACGGCGGGGTTGTATTTTGGTTTACCAGAACGATCATCGAACTGTCGCTGCAATAATTATCAATACGTGTAACAATAAGCTTAAAATTATTTAGTGTTGAAATGTTTGCCGGATTCGGATAAACAGAATTGTTACTCACACTTTTCCATTTGATTGTAACTCCACTAGTGTCCGATGCGCCAATTAATGTGACCGTTGGTTGATAACAGGTCACAGTATCCACCGGCACAAGGGGCCCTGAGTACACGTGTGATGTTAGTTTTGCGTTGGGGGGTATTTTATGGTTTAGCAGAATAACAAGGCTGCTATCAGCGCACCCGTTCGAAACACTGCTAACCTTAGAGAAATAATTTCCAGGTGTTTTCGTGTAAAAAGGTTGTGCGGTATAAGTGTTGCTCGTACTAAACCGCCATTGAAGCAAAGTATTGGCAGTAAATGAAGTACTCTGAAGCAGAACGGAATCAGGAACACAAATAAGATTTTGAGGACTGGCGGGCGGCAAAAGATTTGGCTTAGGTAGAAGGTTCAGGGTTATTAACGTTCTTGTTGTAATACAGCCCGACTGTCCGATCACAGTGTAGATAGTTGTGGCAGTGGGACTGGCAGCAACGGTTACTCCGGTAGTGGCGCTCAGCCCGGCCCCTGGCATCCAGCTATATGTATTCACTCCCTGGCCGGTAAGTATTACCGTTGATCCTTCGCACAATGTATTTGAAATCGGCGCGCCGTTTAGAAATTGAGTAAACTTACTGATGTATGCTTCGTTGGTTCCTGAAGGTGTTAAGGTAAGTACTCCTGGTCCTGGGTCAAAGTCAGTCGTGCTTTGGTAAGCACCGATGTTCAAAATATTCCCTCCGGCGGCTATGTGAACGGCGGTGCCTGATTCATTAAGTGTACCTCCAAATGCTCCAGCGCAGAGAAGGTTTCCGTTTACATCCAATTTGGTTATGAAAGAGTCGTTATTTCCGTTAGAAGCAAGTGTGTAAGTGCCGGCGCCGGGATTAAAGTCCGCTGTTCCCTGGAAGCTTCCGGTAATATATAAATTACTAATTGAATCAATTGCCAGAGAGTAGCCAACATCAATAGCGGTGCCTCCGAGAAGTTTGGCCCAGACAAAATTTCCAACGGGATCCAGTTTTAAAACGTACGCGTCATTGCTTCCAAGGCTATTCAAATTATAGACTCCCGAATTAGGATCAAAATCCACACTTCCGTTAAAAAAGCCTGTACTATAAATATTGCCTTGGCTATCGCTCTTGATTGAAAGACCGTTTATGGTGCCGTTTGCGGTAGTTAATGCGCATGCCAATATAAAATTTCCAGCCGCATCCAGTTCCAAAATATAAGTGCCGTAATTTGGATTGTTTACTAAATTGTAAACACCCGGACCCGGATCAAAGTCTACCACATTTCCAAAATAACCGGTACTCCACAAATTCCCAAGAGCATCCATATGTATAGATTCACCTCCATCATCGTAAGCCCCCCCAATGTTTTTCGCCCATACAAAATTACCAGAGGTGTTAAGCTTGAGAATAAATATATCTTTTTGTCCGTTGGGAGTTAAGTTATACACGCCCACTCCAGGATTAAAATCTACAGTGCTTTCAAAAGTGCCGGTGAGATAAATATTTCCGCCGATATCACTTTCACAAGATGATGGGCTATCAAGATACAAACCCCCACAGGCAACGGCCCATATGAAATTGCCGCTAGCGTTCAGTTTCATTACAAAAATATCCTGAGTGCCGTTACTGCTTAAATTAAAAACGCCCGCGCCCGGATCGAAGTCTACACTTTGGCTAAATAGCCCCGTTAAAATGATGTTATTATTTACATCGAATTTTATTGAGGTGGCTGATGATGCAGAGCTACCGCCGCCCATGTTACGCGCCCAAAGTAAATTTCCGCTAGGGTCGAATTTTGTTATAAAGATGTCACTGCTTCCTATTGAAGTAACATTAACAACACCGGGTCCCGGATCAAAATCAACAACACCTGAAAATCCCCCGGCGGTATATACATTTCCGTTTTGGTCCGATGTGATGCATGTTCCTTTAGAATTACCCTTCAGTGCTTTTGCCCAGCTAAGATTTTGCTGACAGAACACCATTGAGGATATCAACGATAACAAAACAAGTATAGTAATGTTTTTTGTTTTCATTTAATACTGAATGTTAATAGGCTTGCTAATTATACTTTCTGCTCCATTTGTCATTACTGCCTTAATCCGGTATTCATAAAAGTTACCCATGTTCACGGTATTGTCAGTGAATTGAAAAATTCCGGACGGCAACGTTTTAATGATCGTGAGTTTTTCATTTTTTCTCCCACGGTATAATATATATTTTTCAATGCCTTGTTCATTATATTGCCAATGAATCCAGATCTTCTGAGCGGAACGATCAATCCCATAGGAGATGTCTTCTATTTTTTTACGGAAACCATTTTCAAAAAGGAAAAATATTTCATTCGAAAAAGAAGCGTTTCCGTTTTTATCGGTAGCCTGCAGTTTATAGGTATAGCGGGCTCCAAGAGTAACAAGGGAATCGATATAAGTTCTCGAAGAGTCTGTTTTTTGCAAAACAAATAAATTCCGGTAGCCGGCACTATCAGTTTGTTCTCTCACAAGAGTGTGGGTCGTCACATCGTCGCTTGAACTTATTATATATTTGATGATAGCGCGGTCCTTATCAGGATTAACGGTAACAAGCACCGGGGCCGAAGGTGCAATAGTATCAGGACGTTCAATTTCGACTTCCGCAGAAAGTATTGAACTGTTGTGATTTTTATCTGAAGCAGAGAGTTTATAATATAGTTTTTTACTTAAGGTTTTAAGACTTACTCTTTCCTTATAGATAGTGTCTTTTATATATTGTGAAGTTATTTGAACAAACTCGTCGTGCGGGCGATTTGCTTTAAAGACCTTATATCCTAGCAAATCATTTTCTTTGTTTTTATTCCAGACAACAGTTACCTCTCCCTTTTTATTTACTGTAGCGCTAATAATTTTTACAACCAATGGAGGAGTGGTATCGATAATAGTTGCCATCCTTGTAAACGAAAACAAGGTGTCCTGCTTATTCCTGGAAATTGCCGCAACTTTGTAATAACACGACTCGCGAACGTTGGTGTCAATAAAACTAAATCTTTGGGAGCCCTCAAACAACTTGTTGTACTTTCCGTTTTCTTTATTACTTTTTAAGAGAACATATTTCTCGGGGAAAGTATTTTCAGATGCGTCCTGCATTCGCCACGACAATTTGACATTGGTGTTTCGAACAACCTTAATAGTATCTATGAGCGGGGCAGAGTTAATCCCTGCGAATGGTTGCATTACCAAAACATTAGAAATTCTTCCTTCTGCACCAAAATAATTGATCCCCTTAACTACATAATAAACCTTTTTGCCGCGATCACGGAGAGTGTCTTGATAGAATACTTCCCTTTTATTTTTTTCAAACTGATTGCTTAACAAAATCAAAGGGGCGGTATTTAGTTTTTTGTAGCTCAAGCTATCTTCAGAACGGTAAATGTTGTAACCGCTGTATTCATTTTTATAATCAAATGCATCCCAGAAAATGTTCGCTGTATTCCCCTTTTTCTTTCCCTTTACAGTGTTAATAATACTGTTTTCCCTAAGGACAGAGGCATCCACATTAACAGCTAAGACTGAATGTGTAGTTGCGCTTGTTGAAGTAGTATGCATCGAGAAAACGTACGTGTAAATTTTATTGTTATTTATCAAAGTATCAGCAAACCATAATCCACAGGCCTGAGCTATTTCCGGATCAAGGCTACAGGCCAACATCATTAGATGATATGACATTTTATTGAACTTCTCTTTTTCAGAAGGAGTTGTTTTCTCAGAGTTTTTTTTCGCGTACAATGCGCTATAGATGAAGCCCGCCTTATTTTTATCGCTGCGGAATAATTTCATCCATGCAGCGGTGTCTCCTTCGTAATAAGAGCGCAAAAGACTTCTTACCATTACCGGGCTGGTCAAATTGCCATTCTGATTTTCATATCGCACCACATCCATCGATTTCGCATTTATTTCTTCAAATACAACACGGTCTTTTGGTAGCACTCTGAAAACAATTTGCTTTTGCTTTACGAAATAGCTGACATTTATTTTACTAGCTATCTGAGCATGAAACAACATCCCGTGGAATATAAAAAATAAAAATATGCTTGCTATTCTCATCTTTAATTTGGAATAGGCGTGCAGTCTTCGCCATATGAAAAATCAAAATTAAAATCGCCGGTTACCTTATCAAAAATATTATAGTGACAGTTGACGTCGCCGGCGAAATAATAGGGGTTGGGGCCCTTTGCAGCAACTACCGCCGCCACTCCAGCACTAAATACGTTGTAAGAAAAATTGCCATTGACCAGACAAGGCAGAGTAACGCTTTGGCAACAACAATGATGCTTGCCACAAAATAAATGCGATTCATAACTATGAGGACAGTCATTAGGAAACTTGAAACTTCCATTTATACTTACTCCCCCACTCATTGCCAGGTACATGCTCCCGTTTGCAAGAGATCCGTTGATTCCTATTTTGTTGGTGCTCCCCTGACAATGGGCGTTTGGGCCATAATCGGTCAACATCATATCGAAACCTAAATCAAAATCAAACGCTCCTGTAACATTAAAAAAACTCAAACCAAATGTTCGGCTAAGATGAGAAGAAATTTTTCCGCCGGCGCAAAAGCCTCCTGCGGCTTGCATCTGGGAAATGTTTCTGTTGCCATAAAAGGCGCTGATGTTCGGAATCGCCGCGATGGCCGCAGGCGGAGCGGCAGGCGGTTCTATCGAATTTCCTACCATGCAATAAAACGGAATATTTGCAAAAGTGCCAAGGGCAATATTACAAGGTGCTGTTGGTTTGCCAACACAAGCGTACCATGTTTGCGGATCAATATGCAATTTAAAATACCCTGTTCCCGTAATAACCTGATAACAGTTAATTACCACCTGAGCCATTGCGTCAAAAGTTTTATTGGGCGCGTCAAACTGCATTCCTATTTTCCCTTTAACAGGTGCTGAAGCCTTATTGTTAACACTTGTCAATGAATATATATCTCCGTTTAGGTTTACAGTGCCCAGGCCGCCGGAACTGGTAAAATTAATTTCGAAAAGGACATCTCCGTTATAGGGCCTCTCGTTTAGAGAGCACTGGTAGCTCACACCTGCTTTCAATCCAGCAGAATGTGTTTGGTCAGGTGTGTATTGCAAAGCATTGCTCGATGTCGGGACAAAGTTTTTGTTCAGATCTATAAACTCTTCTTCGGAAGATTTATTGGGGGCCATGTGATAATACAGTCCCCCGATCAGTCGTGTAATTTTTATTGGTATCTGGCCGAGGCTGATATCCGTAGTAACTTTTGCATCTACATAGAAATATTTATAAGCAGGAAGACTTCCAAAACAAGCACTCGCATTTATTTGTGCTGCAGATACGCCGGGAATACTCATCTGGATAGAGCCAAAAAACCCGTTTCCATATTGTGGGTCATCATCCTTATAAAGAACCAGGCCCTGAAAGGTGCAAGGGCCGGTTTGATAATTAAGGCTAATACCATTTATGATTACTTTATCAAAACCAAATTTCTGCCGCGTATGTGTAACCGGATATTCACCGCTATAGGTTTGTTGGCTGCCTTCGAATTTTCCTTTTATTAAGAGTGATGTTCCAACGCCAATGGGATTTGTTGATTCGTTTGAAAGATTGAGTGTGACACTAAACCCCAATACTGGCGCCCCCTGATTTACCCCTACCGAAATTTCATTAAGTGTTAATGGAAAATGATTTAAACTGCTTTGCGCTGAACCAATATTATTGAGACTGAAAACTCCATTAGTAATATAAGGCGCTTCTGTAATAATAGTCAGGTTCTGAAATGCCAACGAACTACCATTTGAATTAAACTTAGGATTTGAAAAAGAAATTAGTCCCGAAAAATTTGCCACGGGCTTAAAGTTTCCGTTTTGTACGGTAACACCCAGGGTAGAGTTATTGTTTAAAGAAACATTTGCGTTGAATACTTTAAAATTAAGATTGCTCGCTGGATTAAGAATAAAATTATAGTTGGTTGTGCCGGTATTGTTGTTATGATTAATACCCGCGGTATATTGAAGAGCCTGAGTGCTGTCCAACACGGGGATTTCAACCTTGCCTTTAATCTGTCCGCTACTTATGTGGTTCGCGATGAAGCCCACTCCTAATTCATCAATTGAAAAAGCCCAACCGTTCATGCTTCCCTGGTTTGTACCAAATAAATTATTTACCTGGAATAACCCTGAAAGCCCCATGTGATCTATCTGCAGGTTATTCACTACAAGTTCTGTTTTCTTTCCTGTTTCAGAGAGTTCGCGTGGCAATTTTACAAATAGGGATTTTAACGCGAAGCCCGTCCAGGATTCAGGAGACAGTAAATTTTCTACTGGATACCCTTGTGGAAAAGTAAATGAAGGCGCGTTTTCAAGTTCACTCATATCGACTACTGCGTCAGTAACTTTGAAGGACCAATCGGGCAAGCCAGCTAATTTGAACGGAGTAATGTTAACCGTTGTAATGAATTCATGAATATTTTGAGTGTATATCTGGAAGGAAGCGCTAACAACTGAATCAGTGGTTTGTGTTGGATCAGGAATTAATTTTCCTTTTTTGAAAACAAAATGACCAACAAGATTAATCGCTTTAAAACCATTGCAATCCCACTCCACCCAATTTTGCTGATTGGCCGATAATTTTAAACTAACGGTTGAATTTATGGAGATGATGTGTTCACTTGCAAGATGTAGTCGTGCCTGTTCTCCACCAATTACACCGGAAGGATTAAATTTTATATTACTTCCTTTGAAAGCTATTTTTTTCAGAGTTCCCGGGAAATCGATCGCAGCATACGCCGAGAAATAAGCCCCCTGAGGCTTAAACTTCATGGAATCAATTGCTATAATATACCGCGCAGCGCCAATTTGTTTAATAATACCAAAGGGCAGTGGAGCAAGAGAATCAGGATTTATTTGGCCGATAAAATTATTACTTGTTTCCACCTGGTTAACGATAGAAATAATTCTGTCTATTTCCGCAGTGCCGTTGGTAGCATTCGCACTTGAGTTGGGGGTTATAATGCCATTTGAAGTTGGCAAGAGAGTTTCAATTTGCGCGCTCCCAATTAGATTACTTATTAAAAAAATGAAGGAGAATATTTTTTTGGCCTTTTCCATTTTCGGGCTTCAAATATATTCTAAAAATTATTTTCCCAAAAAATTTTTTGCAGAAAAATTACATTAATTTTTCATTTCCCTATGTATTCGCCTAGTTTTACCTGGGAGAATACCCAGGTATTTATTTTAAAATAACAGTTTTGGTTTATTAAAGGAGGCATCAATTGGGTTTTTTGGCCCGGATTTTTTTCTTTAATCATCATTAAATAAAGCACACTTAAGTGCCCCAATCCCGGATGGATTGAACATCTTAAGTCCAAGTCATCCAACTCTGCAAACCCCGAAGGGGGGTTGAATAAAAAGTCAGCCTCTTTTTACCAACAAAAAAGCCGGAGAAAAATTCTCCGGCTCTTAATATCAAAATTATATTTTCCGTTTATTGCTTCAACAATGTAACATGCCCCACGTAATATTTTTTGTCGCCTTTAAGGGTAACCACGGCAATTTTATATATATACACACCATCCTGGCAAGGTTCGCTGCCGCCTTTGGCAGTTCCATCCCAACCGGTACTAAATGCCCGCGAAGTAAAAATCAGTTCACCCCAGCGATCAAAGATCTCCATCTTGTATTTATCCTCGTATATACCCACACCTTTTGGTTGAAACACATCGTTGCGCCCGTTAAGGTCTGGTGTAAACGCGTTGGGAATGTAAATGGAAAAGTCAGGTTCCACGATAACTC
Organism: Bacteroidota bacterium; assembly: GCA_013816895.1. Taxonomy (GTDB): domain Bacteria; phylum Bacteroidota; class Bacteroidia; order B-17B0; family Aurantibacillaceae; genus Aurantibacillus. Next base: position 915 of record JACDDR010000077.1, on the reverse strand, counting down.
TGCGTTTGGCAGTATCTTTACATCCGAAGGAATTTATTGCCACCATGTAAACATCGTACTCGCCAATTAAGCCGTATTCATGACGCGGGTTCATAACACTTGAGCTGTTGAACACTGAAGAATAATCGCCAAAATCCCATACATAACTGTTCGCGCCCTGCGATAAGTTGGTGAAGTTAATGGTTGGTTCCAGGATAGTAACGGTTTGCGGTGTTGCAATAAAATCAGCAAGTGGTACTGGGTAAACTTCAACATAATTGGTTACATAAAAATTAGAACTGCAGCCAAACTGGTTGGTGCTGGTTAAACCGACGTTATAAGTGCCTGCATTTGGATATACCATAACGGTTTGCGGGCCCGTATACACCGCGCCACCACCGTTGCTGCCGCCACCAAAATCCCAAAGGTAGTTGGCACCGGCGCTGTTAGAGCCTGTTGGTATTGCCTGGAAACTCACCGCTAAAGGCGCGCAACCTTTGTTATAGCTGGACATAAACGTTGCTGTAGGCACCGGATTCACATTGACGGTAAAGAAAGCTGTAGCATTCGGCGAACACCCATCGGATATGATCACCGAATAGGTATTTGGATTATTGGCGAAGTTGGCCATTACGGTGTTGTTGGAGCCTTGTGCTCCGTTACTCCAGTTGTAGGAGTAGTTACCTCCATTACCCGGACTTGTGATGTTAGGGCTAAGAACAACGTTGAACTTATCGCAAGCCGTGCTTGACATTCCAACGGCTAATAACTGCGGAGTGACATTCACAATAATGTTTTGTGAAGGAGCACTGCAACCGTTATTATCTATCACAGTTACACTGAACTGTGTGGTAGTGCTTAAGGTGTTGTTGGACAAAATGCCGTTAGGCGTTACAGAGGAGCTGCTTGCCCCGGTGTTGATGTTTGTAAGGGTAT
>JACDDR010000076.1:9540-19439 GCA_013816895.1 Bacteroidota bacterium | reverse complement strand
GACTGGCCTAATATAAATGAGAATGGGTGGCCTATATTAGATGAGAATATCCAATTAATTGTTAAATCAGAAGAATCACCTTTGTAACTAACAGTAAAAACACTACCTGAAGGATTAGGAAATACATCAAATGAACTCGCAAAGCTTGGTATTTCTTTAACTGGAGTTATATCGAGATCATAAATTTTTGTTACGAATATCCCTCCATTCGCTTGGGTTGTCGTATTGCTTCCAAAATTACTTGTTCCTGAGATATCGCCTGTAACATAAATTTCATTCTCGTAAACAGAAATATCTTTTGCTCCTACAGATCCTTTGCCATTAGTTGTTGTAAGCCATTTTACATCGCCATCTTTATCAATTTTCGCTGCATATAAACGATAATTGCCGCTTTGCATTATCGTGGTATCACCAAGTATTAATTTTCCCCTGAAGCTACCGGTAATGAAAATCCCATTTGTTCCATAATCAATTGCAAATTTATAGGGATCGCTATAATAGAGGTGCGTCCTTGTCCATATTGAATCTCCATTGAAATCATATTTTTTTAAATAAGAATGATAACCTCCATTTAAGTCGCCCTCAAAAGTATAAAGATTACCTTCTGCATCTGGTGCTATGTCATAGTAATTCCCCTGTTTGACCCATAACAATTCACCAACAGAATCATATTTTGCTATATAGCCCATTCCATTGCTTTCGTAAAGCGTAATCTGCTTACTTCCTTTTCCTAAAGTAATATGGCCATAAAAATAATCGCAGGCGTACATAAAGCCATCTTTTTCTTTAAGGGGTGCAAACCTACCTCCGTCTTCTTGTATGAGCCACAAACATTCCCCATTTACATTAAACTTGCCCATAAAGAAATTTTTTCTAAAATCACTTGATGCGGTTAGCGTGTATCCATTTTCAAAAACGGTAGTATAGCCAAAACCACCGGAAACCGTTAAATTATTTTGAGCGTCAGTCTTGTCGGCTAATAGAATAGCAGGATTAATTTGTTTTATCCATAATTCATTTCCGTGCATATCTACTTTCATAAAAAGATAGCCATTCGGTTCTCCACCGCTTGCAGCATACAGCGTTCCGTTTATGGTTAAACCGCTGATCATAATAGTTGCATAGAGATTTCCATCATTATCAGTACATAAACTGGTAATATTTCCATATCCCAAATAATTTTTCTTCCATACTTGTTCACCCGAATGATCGTATTTCACGATCAATACACCATTTTGATGCTGACTGCTGATAAATGTATTTCCGGAATCATCATTGGTTACATGGCTTGTCCATGTTGTGTATGAAGCATAAGGCTCTGAATTAGCCCATTGAAAATCCTGAGAAAAACTATTTAAAGAAGAAATAACAGCGATCAAAAGAAGTATATTTTTCATCATGGCGTTTGTGAGCTGATTCGTTTTTTTTATTGAAGCACCATCTTTCTTACTTCTCTACTTTTATCTGAAACAAGCTCAATAAAATAAATCCCTTTAGGCTGAGAGCGCAAATCAAAGGATTCTTTTAATTCTGATTGAACGGAATATTTTTTTGATAAAACAACCTGCCCTAATTGATTTTTAATATGTATGGTTATTTCTGGTAAACTTCCTGTATAACTCACATTAAACACACTTCCTGAAGGGTTGGGAAATACATCAAATGTACTTGCAACGAGTGGTGTTGCTTTAACAGTGGTTATATTTTGATCGGAGATTTTTGTAAGGAATATTCCCCCGTTTGTTTGAGTGGTGGCATTGCTCCCAAAATCACTTGTTCCTGAAATATCTCCGGTAATATAAATATCGTTGCCCTTTACTGAAATATCTTTTGCCCCAACAGCTCCTGAGCCATCCGTTGTTGTGATCCATCTCACTTTTCCTTCGGTGTCAATTTTTCCTGCGAATAGCCGATAATTTCCACTTTGATTTATCGTGGTATCATCCAGTATTAATTTCCCCCTAAAACTACCTGTAAAGAAAATTCCGTCATTTCCGTAATCCATCGCAAACTTATATATGTCACTGTAGTAAAGATGAGTTCTTGTCCATAATGAATCTCCCTCCGAATTAAACTTTTTTAAATATGAATGATAACCCCCATTCATATCTCCCTCAAAGGTGTATAGGTTGCCTTTTTCATCGGGGGCAATGTCGTAGTAATTTCCTTGTTTCACCCATAATAATTCACCCACAGAATCGTATTTGGCTATATAGCCCATTCCATTACTTTCGTTAAGCGTCACCTGTTTACTGCCCTTTCCTAATGTTATATGGCCATAAAAATAATCGCAGGCGTACAAATAATCATTTGCTGCTTTTATTGCTGACCACTGCGGCCCGTCTTCAGTTATTACCCATTTGCACATGCCATTCACATCAAACTTTGCCATGTAGTGACTGGAGCTGCTTCCGGCTGGCAGACTGACTGTTGTATTCGCATCAAAATGAACTGTTCCAAAATAACCTCCGCTTACCACAATGTTATCCCGGCTATCTGTTTTGTCAGAAACAAACATAGAAGCATGAACCTGCTTTATCCATATCACGTTACCGTTGGGGTCAATTTTTAAAAGAAGATACCCGCCTCCGTTGCTTTCTAAGTATTGTGTGCCATTTATAGTCAATCCTGCTATCATTATCCCGGCATATAAATTCCCGGAATGATCTGTTCCAAGGCTATTAATATTTCCGTAACCTAACCAGTTTTGCTCCCACACCTTTGCTCCTGCCACATTATACTTTACTATCAACACCCCGTTCTGATGCTGACTGCTGATAAAAGTATTTCCTGAATTATCATTCGTTATATGGCTTGTCCATGTTACATAAGAAGCATACGGTTCCGAACCTGCCCATTGAAAATCCTGAGAAAAACTATTTAAAGAAGAAACAACAGCGATTAAAAGAAGTATATTTTTTATCATGGCTTTTGTGAGCTGATTCGTTTTTTTTATTGAAGCACCATCTTTCTTACTTCTCTACTTTTATCTGAAATAAGCTCAATAAAATAAATCCCTTTTGGCTGAGAACTTAAATTGAATGAATCCTTTAATTCCGATTGATTGGAATATTTCTTTGAATAAACAATTTGACCTAATTGATTCTTTATATTTATTGTTGCTTCAGATGAACATCCTTTATAACTCACATTAAAAACACTTCCTGAAGGATTAGGAAATACATCAAATGAACTCGCAAAGCTTGGTATTTCTTTAACTGGAGTTATATCGAGATCAGAAATTTTTGCTACATATATGCCGCCATTTGTTTGGGAGGTGGTATAACTGCCAAAACTGTTAGAATTACTCATATCTCCAGTAATATAAATTTCATTTCCATTAAAAACCGATAGGTCTTTACCGCCAGCACTCCCTGAGCCGGCTGTAGAAATTAACCACTTAAATGCTCCGCTGCTATCTACTTTTGCAACAAATGTTCTTGCGTGGCTATCTGAAATTGTAGTATCATCAATAGTCATAAAACCTGAGTAGCCACCTGTAAAGTAAAGATCATTGTTTTTACCGCTTTGCATAGCGAACTTATACCAATTGCCAATTAGAATATGTGTTCGTGTCCATAATAAGTTACCATTGCTATCATATTTTTTTAAATATGCGTTAGGAAAACTACCATTTGGCTCAAAGGACAACAAGCTACCATCAGAATTAACGGCAATACCACAGGTTATAACTTGTTTCACCCATTGCAATTCACCAACAGAATCATATTTGGCAATATAGCCCATTCCATTGCTTTCGTAAAGCGTAACCTGTTTACTTCCCTTTCCTAACGTAATATGGCCATAAAAATAATCGCAGGCGTAAATAAAACCATCTTTTTCTTTAAGGGGTGCAAACCTACCTCCGTCTTCTTGTATGAGCCACAAGCATTCACCATTTGTATTGAATTTGCCCATAAAGAAATTTTTCCTAAAATCACTTGATGCAGTTAGCGTGTTTCCATTTTCAAAAACTGTAGTATAGCCAAAACCTCCTGAAACAGTTATATTATTTTGAGCGTCAGTCTTGTCGGCTAATAAAATAGCAGGATTAATTTGTTTTATCCACAATTCATTTCCCTGCATATCTACCTTCATAAAAAGATAGCCATTAGGTTCTCCACCGCTTGCAGCATACAGTGTTCCGTTTATGGTTAATCCGCTGATCATAATAGTTGCATATAGATTTCCATCATTATCGGTGCATAAACTGGTAATGTTTCCATATCCCAAATAATTTTTCTTCCACACCTGTTCACCCGAATGATCATATTTCACGATCAATACACCATTTTGATGCTGACTGCTGATAAATGTATTTCCTAAATTATCTGTAGTTACATGACTGTCCCAAGTAACATAAGAAGCATAAGGTTGTGAATTAGCCCATTGAAAATCCTGAGAAAAACTATTTAAAGAAGAAATAACAGCGATTATAAGAAGTATATTTTTTATCATGGCTTTTGGTTTTAAACGTATTGCAGCTTAGTGGTGCTACTGTTATTATTTTATAAAAATACTGCCAAAACTTTGCGAGCATACCTCATATTCGGTAATCCTCCTTATTTGCTCGTTAAACGCCACTTTGTTGTTCTTTTTAACAAATAAATACCTCAAGTCTTTAAAAAAAAACTTGAGGTAAAATTTGCTCAATAAAAATTTTGTAATAAATTTGGGTTACATAAAACTTCATACCAACATGAAAAAAACCTTACTCCTTATTACCCTTACCTTATTTATTCATAACTTAGGGAAGTCCCAAAGCCTTATCAGCACTAAGGCCTATGGGCAGAATGCAAATTATACCGACACCATTGGTATTGTTACAGGCACAGGCGGAAAAATGGAAAAGTATTGGCAAACTACTGCCCCGCTTGATACGCAAAATTATGTAAGGCTGAGCAGAGTTTCCAATATGCGTTACAGCGGAATTCAGGCTTAAAAAGAGTGAGCATGGATATGCATACTATTGGATTGGTGAGCGGAGAATTCCCTGCCTACCAGATCAGTCAAGAAAATTTGTTGCGGGAAAATTCTTTACCTGAACCGTTTAAAGGATATTCAGGGGCTGCGCTTGTTGACCTATTAAGTAAACTATTTAAAGGCAATGGCTGGATTGTTTCTTTAATTAAGGAGGGACGAAAAGTATATTTAGGGTTAGCTTATCCTAAAATGCCTCATGTAATTTCCCTGCTTGTTGTGGTTAATAAAGCTCCATTCCCTTTAACCTTTTCTGAGGTGAGGGACGAATTAAAGGAATTAGAAAGGATTGGTGAAAAGAATAAGTGCAATCAATTTTGCTTATACAGTTTATCAGGTTATGAAGGGAAGGCGTACAAACTCACCCGATTTAATCTTTTGCTATATGGAACGGATAAAATCACTAAGCTAATCAAGCGTTATAGTCCAAATAAACAAAAGGAGCCGCAGATACAACTCTTTGCCCATAATAAACTTGCTTATAAAAGCGTACAAGAGCGTTTTAAGACAGGTAATAAGGTTGCGGTGGTTCAAGCCACAGGAACAGGTAAAAGTTACCTCATTGCGAAAATTTTACAGGATTACCCAGGAATAAATAAACTGGTGCTTGCTCCCTCTGTTTATATTCTCGATCAGCTAAAAGACCACGTTCGCTGGAACAAAGAAGTTTTTTTTATGACTTATGCGAAAACAATGAATTTGTCAATACCTGAAATAAGAGAGCTAAATCCGGGCTTTATTGTACTTGATGAGTTTCACCGCTGTGGAGCGGAAGAATGGGGGCGCGGAGTTCAGCAAATAATAGATACTTTTTCTGAAGTAAAACTTTTTGGCACAAGCGCGACACCTGTCCGTTACATGGATAACGCGCGTGATATGGCTGTGGAGCTTTTCGGAGGCAATGTAGCGGAAAACCTCAATCTTGCGCAGGCTATTGTTAGGAGAATCCTGCCAATGCCAAAATACGTTTGCGCCCTATATACTCTCAATGAAGAAGTTAAAAGCCTGAAAAAAAAGATTGATGATTCTCATTATTCGGGCAAAAAGAAGCAGGTTCTTATTGACAGCATTGATACATTTAAAATTGATTGGGAAAAAACTTCGGGTATTCCTGCTGTACTAAAAAAGCACATCACAAGCGACATGCGCAAATTCATCGTCTTCTGCCGGGAGGAAGATCATTTAGTTGAGATGGAAGCACAGGTAAAGCGATGGTTTGTTGAAGCAGGTATAAAAAAGAAAGTGAAAACTTACAGAGTAATGACGGCTGAACCTGAAAGCGAAGAAAATTTTCAGCGGTTCAAAGACGAAAGTTCTGCCGATTCTCTTTATCTGCTTTTCTCTATTAATATGCTCAACGAGGGTTTGCATGTTGATGAAGTTCATGGAGTGATTCTATTGCGACCAACAGCCTCACCTAATATTTTTTACCAGCAAATTGGACGTTGCCTGAAAGTAGGTATCGGACATGTTCCGGTTATATTCGATTTTGTAAATAATTTTCGCAGCATTCGGTCTAAAGAATTTTTGAATGAGCTGGAATATTACCGTGGTTTACATGCTAAGGAACGCAAGGAATTTGATCTTGAAGACACTTCCCCTACCTTCAATGTTATAGATGAAGTAAGGGAAATTACAGAAGTGTTTGGCGAAATTTCTTTTCAGATTGACACTACTGAAATACGATTCCAACAACTTCGGGAGTTTAAAGCAACCTTTGGACATTGTGACGTTCCGTTAAAATTTAAAGAAAATCCTCGCTTAGGGCAATGGGTGGTTGCACAGCGAATGTTATACAGGCAAAATAAACTTAAAGCGGAAACTATTGAAAGGTTGAACGCACTGGATTTTTCATGGAATCCTGATGAGAAATATTGGCTGCAAATGTTCTCAAAACTCAAAGCGTTTAAATCTGAAACAAATCATTGCGATGTTAAAATAACCCATAAGGACAAGTTGTTGGCCAACTGGGTATCCAGTCAAAGAAGCTGCTATAAGGCGCTAACCTTGAGCGAAGATAAAATCAGACTATTAGAGGCGGAGGGTTTTAATTGGTCTCTAAAAAAGCGAATGGATGCTGAACTGTGGGAAAGAAGTTATAATGAACTCATAAAATTCAAGGAAGCACACGGTCACCTAATGGTTCCTTCAAAGACTAAATCCCTGCGTAATTGGGTTGCGGATCAGAGAAAGAAATACACGAAGGGAGTTATTCTCTCAAAAGAACAAATAGAAAAATTGGAGGCTATTGGATTTCAGTGGTCGTTCAGAGAAGATTGGAAAGACGCATGGGAAAGCAAATTACAAGAGCTTGTAGAGTATAAAAAGAAATATGGCCGTTTGGAAGTAAGCCCGAAAATAAATAAGCCTTTAGCCCTATGGATTGGAAACCAGCGAAACACATTCAGCAAAAACCGAAAAAAAATTACGGAAGAACAAATCTCAAAACTCAAATCCATTGGTTTTTCTTTTAAAGTTCAAGAGGAGCACTGGGATGAATTATATTTAAGGTTATGCGAGTACCAAAAAATATACGGACATTGTAATGTTCCAAAAAATTGGTTAAAAGACCCACCATTAACATATTGGCTGGCGGGACAAAAGCGATTATACCGAACAGGGAAATTAGAACCTGTAAAGAGGTTTAAATTAGAGGCTATCGGTTTTACGGGAGAACAATTTTTTCAGTACAAAGTAAAATGGAGCAATGCTTACGATCTGCTATGCCACTACAAAGAAGAATTTGGTGATTGCAATCGAGTTGCTCATGGAAATAGGAAAAAGTTTTTAGCGGGTTGGATAGTTGCTCAACGTCAGAATTATAAAGCCAAGAAACTAACGGAGGAGCAGATCATTAAATTAGAAAATATCGGATTTGAATGGCAATATCGTGAGAAATATTTAAAAAGCTTTGATAGCACATGGCATAGTCATTTTAAGAAGGCGGTAGCTTTTTATAAGGAACATGGACATTTTACAGTTAAGTTAACGACAGATGCCAATCTTAAAAGTTGGATTCAGCGAACAAGAGAGCAAAATAGGGAAGGCAAACTTGCTACAGAAAGAATAAATATGCTTAATGAAATAGGTTTTACTTGGGTAGGTGAATTGGGCCCGAAGAAAAAACGAAAAAAAGCTAAGAAATAATCTTTTATAATTTGTATGAGAAATTCGACACAAAGTTTCTCTATTTTCTGGGATTAAAATGTACTCAGATGGTAAGCCAGATTAGCGGTTGTTAAGTTTATCCGTCAATATTGACAGCTATCCGTCAAAAGATAGTTTTTAGTCGTACTATTTTAAGCATATCTTTGTACAGGAGACTTCGACATTTTAACCCTCCGCCTGACACTCGACCTGACAGTTCACGCAGAGGCGGGGAGCACGCTGAGGATTCAGAGTAATAATATTCTTCGTGGCCATTGTTCCCCCTTTTTTCTCAGTGTTAAAAAAAGCTTCTATGTGGTTTGCCTCGCTGCGCACGACCTGCCTTTTCACGCAGAGTTAGAATGGTTTAATAATCTCTGCGCCCTTTGTATTCTCTTATTCTCTGTGTTTAAAGAGCTTTCTATGTGGTTTTAACTTAACACCGAGATCAAACTCTTATACCCATCACCAGCACATCATCCACCTGTTCGTGATTGCCTTTCCACTGTTCAAACATGGTTGCCATCTTAGTTTCAATAACAGCCATTTCAACTTTATTGAGTTCAGGAAATACTTCTTTGAATTTTTTTGTTTTTAATTTTTTTCCTTTGTCCCCTCCAAACTGGTCAGTATAGCCATCTGTGGAAAGAAGAATCGTGTCGCCTTTGCTTAATTCAAAAGTATGTTGCGTAAAGGGTTTTGGAATGTGCTGCTGGCCTACGGGCTGACTGTCACCTTTAATTTCTTTTACATCCGTGCCGTTGAGAATCCAAACCGGGTTGTTAGCACCTGAAAAATATCCTTTATACTGATCAAGATCCAGTAAGCACAGGGCAATGTCCATTCCGTCCTTCACATCATTTTCACTCTGGCGAAAAGATTCCTGGATAATTCGTGCAGCCTGATCAAGAATTTTTGCCGGTTCAGAAAGATTAAATTCTTCTACGCAACGGTTAAGCGCGTTCAAACACACAATACTTACTAAAGCACCCGGAACACCGTGTCCGGTGCAGTCGGCAGCCGCAACCAACACAGAGTTTGAATTTTTAAGTTTGTGAATCCAGTAAAAATCTCCGGCCACAATATCTTTTGGTTTATAAAAAATAAAAGACTGAGGAAGCAATGACTGGAAATATTCCAGCGAAGGTATGGCTGCATCCTGCAGGCGCTTGGAATAATTAATGGAATCCAAAATCTCTTTCTGTTTTTCCTCTATCAACAATTTTTGTTTTTCCGTTTCTATTTGCTGTGAACGTATGAGCTCGCGCGACTTATTAATTTTTTGCCGGGAAATGAATACAGTCACAATTAATGCAAGCATAATTAAAGAGGCGCCCACCATCAGTTTAATGGTATTCGATTTTTTAGATATTACTTCTTCCTGCAATTCAGCCTGCTGCTTTAAATTGTTGTTTTCTGTATCTTTTAGATCGGATTCGTATTTCAATGCAAGCTCTTCGGCAACTTGTTTGTTTTCATCCGATAGTAAAGTATCCTTTATGGTGACGAAATTATGCAGGTAGTGGAGAGCGCTATCTTTCTGATCAAGATCTTCATAACAAAAGTCAAGATTTTCATACGTGTTCATTATAATATGAGTGTCTTTATTTTCAAGGGCAATTCTTAATGCCTCCTTTAAAATTAAAATTGTTTTCTGAGCCAGCTTTTTATCTTTTCGGATATGTGCCAGAAAAGCAAGATGACTGGCATAGGTGGCCATGTTTGAGTAAGCGTCCTGGGAATGTATTTTTTTATCTATTTCAATACCTTTT
>JACDDR010000076.1:7920-9530 GCA_013816895.1 Bacteroidota bacterium | reverse complement strand
GTATTGATACTGTTTATTAAAATAACACAGATCATGATAGGCACTACCGATGTTATTATAATTTGCGGCAATAGCCCCTGAATCTTTTAACAGGATCCTAATAACTAATGCTTTTTCATAATATGAAATTGCTTTTCTTGTCGCAGAGGAGTCTTTTTTTATCTGACCCAGATTGTAATATGTTACCCCCTGGTTATTTAAGATCATTCCTATTACAGGCTTATTAGCTGTGTCTGTAACGCCATAGGCCTTCTCATAATATTCGAGTGCACGCGTAAGGTCCGGTGGAGATTTTTTTGTAAGACCTATTTGGGAGTAAGTGTTCGCAAGGCTGTTAAGGGCATTATACACATCATGTTTCAGATCGTTTTTCTGTGCTACGGCAAGAGCTTCTAACAGGTGTTTTATTGATTTATTGTAGTTGCCTATTTTTCTGTATGTAACTCCAAGTTCCAGATTATACCGTGAAATATAGGCGATTAACTTGAATTTTTCAGAGAGGTTTCTTGCAGCTTCAAGTGTGTCAATAAGTTTTTTGAAATCACCCTCAGATTTAATTAAGGTTATATTCTCGTTATATGCTTTTAGAATATATAAATTGGCTTTGAGTTTCGTTGCCAGTTTGAACGCTGAAGAAATGTAAAAATTAGCACTGTCAGAATTAATTTTCCGGAATTGTTTTGCGGTGCTCAGCAAATGTTTTACACCGTTGGTATCTTCCCTGATAGATTTCTCAGTTCGCAATAGTGAATCAAGTTTCGTTCGTTTTTGTGACCAGCCCAAAAACGAAACCAGCGCACAAAAAATTACCAAAACTTTTCTCATCTATTTTATTTACTTAAATATAAATTCCGTTCGCTGTACACGTTCTGGAAATACTCATCGTATAAATCATCAATAAAGTAAATGGCTTCACCTGTGCTCTTCATTTCAGGGCCGAGTTCTTTCTGAATCTCCGGAAACTTTTCGTAGCTGAATACCGGAACTTTTATGGCATAACCTTTCTTGCGTGGGTTAAAGGTAAAGTCTTTTACTTTTTTCTCGCGTAGCATTACCTTGGTAGCATAGTTTACATAAGGCTCATCGTATGCTTTTGCAATAAAGGGAACCGTTCGGCTTGCGCGCGGATTAGCCTCTATGATATACACCACTTCGTTTTTAATTGCGAACTGTATGTTAATGAGTCCTACTGTTTTTAACGCCACCGCGATGGTGCGTGTGTGTTCTTCAATTTGTTTTATTACTTTTTCTGAAAGATCGAATGGAGGAAGAACCGCGTAACTGTCGCCACTGTGGATTCCGGCGGGTTCAATGTGTTCCATAATTCCAATGATGTAAACATCGGTGCCGTCACAAATCGCATCAGCTTCGGCTTCTATCGCGCCTTCCAGGAAATGATCGAGCAATACCTGGTTGCCCGGGAGATCATTCAAAAGTTTTACAACATGCGTTTCAAGTTCCTCTTCGTTTATGACAATTTTCATGCTCTGCCCTCCAAGCACGTAACTTGGACGAACGAGCAGCGGAAAGCCCAACACCTTGGATAAGGCAATGGCCTCTTCAGCATCCTGGATAACCCCAAACTTCGGGTACGGAATATTATTGTCCTT
>JACDDR010000076.1:0-7910 GCA_013816895.1 Bacteroidota bacterium | reverse complement strand
CTTCAGCAAGATCCAGCGATTTAAAATCGGTGCCGATGATTTTTATACCATATTTTTCTAATTTTTCAGCAAGCTTTAAAGCAGTTTGGCCTCCAAGCTGAACGATAACACCTTCAGGCTTTTCATGAAGAATGATATCGTAAATATGTTCCCAGAACACGGGCTCAAAGTAAAGTTTATCGGCCGTACTGAAATCTGTACTAACGGTTTCCGGATTGCAGTTAATCATAATGGTTTCATAACCGCATTCTTTTGCGGCAAGTACACCGTGCACGCAGCTGTAATCAAATTCAATGCCCTGACCAATTCGGTTAGGACCACTTCCAAGGATAACCACTTTCTTTTTATCAGTTCTTATACTTTCATTTTCATCCTCAAAAGTAGAGTAGTAGTAAGGCGTTTTTGCTTCAAACTCAGCCGCGCAGGTATCCACCAGCTTGTAAACGCGCTTGATACCCATTTCATTTCGTTTCGAATACACTTCACTTTCCAGGCAATTCAGTAAATGCGCTATTTGCCTGTCGGCATAACCTTTTTGTTTTGCTTCGTAAAATATATCCTTTGGAAGTGTTGGCAGCTTGTATTTTGAGATTTCGTTTTCGAGAGCAATGAGTTGTTCGATCTGTTCGAGAAACCAGATATCAATCCTTGTAAGTTTTTGAATGGTTTTAATGGAGATGCCCATTTTCATGGCATCGTAAATCATGAAGAGTCGGTTCCAGCTTGGCCTTTCCAGCGCTTTAAGCAATTCCTGCTGGTTTGTTATTTCTCTGCCATCGGCGCCCAAACCGTTTCGTTTTATTTCAAGACTCTGACATGCTTTTTGTAGTGCCTCCTGAAAGCAGCGTCCAATGCCCATTACCTCGCCAACCGATTTCATCTGAAAACCAAGTTCGCGGTTACAGCCTTTAAATTTATCAAAGTTCCATCGTGGAATTTTCACAATAACGTAATCCAGTGTTGGTTCAAAATATGCTGAGGTAGATTTGGTAATCTGATTGATGAGTTCATCCAAATGATAACCGATGGCGAGTTTACTTGCAATTCGTGCAATCGGATAACCCGTGGCTTTACTTGCCAGTGCTGAAGAACGTGATACCCTTGGATTAATTTCAATGGCGATAATATCTTCCTTATCATCGTTACTCACCGCGAACTGTACATTACAGCCACCCGCAAAATTTCCAATACTGCGCATCATTTTAATGGCCATGGTACGCATGCGCTGATAAGTGCTGTCGCTCAGGGTCATGGCGGGTGCAACGGTAATGCTGTCGCCTGTATGCACGCCCATAGGATCAAAATTTTCAATGGAACAGATGATGGCAACATTATCATTTTTATCGCGCAGTAATTCAAGCTCAAATTCTTTCCAGCCCAGAACTGCTTTATCAATTAATACTTCATGAATAGGCGAGGTTTGTAAACCGCGGTTCAATAAATTATCAAAATTTTCTTTTTCATAAACCACCGATCCGCCGCTGCCACCAAGGGTAAAGGAAGGTCGGATCACAAGCGGAAATCCAAATTCCTGTGCAACGCTTTTTCCTTCCAGGAAGGATTTCGCGATTTTGGAAGGAGCCATCTTAACACCAATCTCGTTCATGCGGATGCGAAAAAGATCACGGTCTTCTGTTACCTTAATGGCATCGATATCCACTCCGATCATTCTTACGTTATACTTTTTCCAGATGCCAAGATCTTCGCATTTAAGCGCCAGGTTCAAAGCGGTCTGTCCGCCCATGGTTGGAAGTACCGCGTCAATTTTACGTTCTTCCAGGATCTTAACAATAGATTTTACATCGAGGGGTAAAAGGTAAATGTTATCAGCAGTTACCTTATCCGTCATAATTGTTGCGGGGTTACTATTGATAAGAGTTACTTCGATTCCTTCTTCGCGCAAACTTTTAGCGGCTTGGGAACCAGCATAATCGAATTCGCAGGCCTGACCAATAACGATGGGGCCTGAACCAATAATTAAAACGGATTTTAAGGAGTTATCTTTTGGCATAATTTATCGAGGGTTAAGCATGTTTAAAAGAGCATTTTTAACGCCCAAAAAAACAAACTCGGCAAAGATACTTTGCAGGGAGCGTTTTTAAAATAAAAGATATTGACGAGTTGTTAAAACAAAAACCCCGAAATAAAAATTCCGGGGTTAAAAAACGGTGAGATTTTTATCTCTATTTAAACATCATTAAGCTTCTGCTGTTCCGCCCGGAGCTTCTTCCCTGCGGCCTTTTGCTTCGGCTACAACTATATCACGCTCGTAATGATTGGTACCATTAAGGGCGTTAATTGCTGCATTTGCTTCATTATCATTAGGCATTTCAACAAAACCGTAACCTTTGCTGCGACGTGTTTCCTTGTCCTTGATAATCCTTACGCTAGCTACTTCACCGTATTGGGCAAATAATTCGCTAAGGGCCTGCTCTCTAACTTTAAAACTGATGTTACTAACAAAAATATTCATAATTATTCTTTGAATGTTAGAGTAAAATTAGACAAAAAAATCAAGTTACCAAATTTTAACTAGAATATTTTAGCCTCTACACTAATTTCAACGTTGGCATCTTTTGGCAATCTGGTTGCCTGTATAGTTGCCCTGGCGGGGAAATCGCCTTTAAAATAAGATGCATACACTTCGTTCACATGAACGAAATGATTCATGTCTGTTAAAAAGATTGTGCTCTTTACAACGTTGTCAAACGTGCAGCCACCGGCTTTGAGGATAGCTCCGATATAGTCCATAACCATTTTGGTTTCTTCCTTTATCGTGGTTTTAACCAGCTGTTTGCTTTGCAGGTCCATAGCAATGGTACCGCTGATATACATACAATCGCCTACTATAACTGCTTGATTATAAGGGCCAATGGGCGCCGGAGCGGATTCGGTATTAATAATTTTTTTCATAGTGTTAGGTTAAGCATAACAAATATAAGCAAAGATTTGAAATAGCGTCATCGATAAATAGGAATCCAGGAATGCGCAATATTTGTGCCAATAGCGGCGAATTTTACAACTTTTCGACGAATTTTATTTCGTTAAATAAACGGAGGTTATAATCGAATACCTATAACCAGCACATCATCAATTTGTTCCAGGTTGCCTTTCCAGTCCATAAACGTGTTTTCAATGACTTCTTTTTGTTCCGGTACTTTTAAAATATGGCTTTTCAAAAGAAGTTCTTCCAGTTGTTTGTTCTTGAATTTTTTTCCCTTTGGTCCTCCAAATTGGTCGGCATAACCGTCGGTAAATAAATAAATGGTATCGGTGGGTTTGCAGGAGATGGTGTGTTCCGTAAAGCTTCTTTCACTTTCACCTTTGCCCACCGGCATTTTATCGTATGGTAATTCTACTAATGTGTTATTGGAAATTAAAACGGGTGCGCTGTTTGCCCCAACGTAAGTAATGGCATTATTCTGTTGATTCATGCATAATAAAACGCCATCGAACCCGTCTTTCTGTTCTTCCTTGCTTATTGAATTAATTAAGCGTTCACGTGTATAGTTAAAAATTTTATGCGGTTCTGTAATGTTTTTTTCATTTATGGCTTCACTTAAAAAGCCAATATTAAGCAAACTCATGAAAGCACCCGGAACGCCATGCCCGGTGGAGTCACAACACGCGAGATAAAAGAGGTGCCCTTTTTTTACAGCCCAGTAATAATCGCCGCTTACAATATCCTTTGGTTTATATAAAACAAAATGATCAGGAATATTCTCGTTTAAAAAATCCTCATGCGCCAGTAAAGTATACTGAATGCGTTTTGCATAATTAATGGAATCCAGTATTTCTTTGTTTTTATTTTCAATGATCGCCTTTTGTTCTTCGGTTTGTTTGTTTTTGAGCTCAATAATTTGTTTTTGTTTTCGGGTAATTCTGAACCGGTTAAAAATAGTTACTCCAAAGGCAATTACAAGGATTAGCCCGGCTGTAAGAAAGATCTTAAGAATCTGATCGTTCTCGATCTGCGTTTTGTTCGCGTTTAACAACACATCTTTTACTTTACCTTCTTCGGCGTTTTTTATACTATCTCTTACTGCTTTTTTATTGAATTCAAATTCCATTTCTTTTTGATTAACCGCGGCCTCTTTTTCTTCCTGGTTTAAAGAATTGGTAAAAGCATAAAAGTGTTCAAAGCTTTCAAGGGCTTTTTGCGTATTGTTCAATCCCTTGTAAGAATTGTAAATGCCTTCGTACGAATCGCGAATGGTTATTTTGTCTTCAATTTCCTCACCAATTGCTTTTGCTTCCGAATAATATTTTATGGCTTCGTTATATTGTTTCTTGTTAAGATAAATGCCGCCTAAATCAACTGCAGCTTTACTTTTTTCAAATGGATTATCAATTTCATCTGCAAGCTTGTAGCATGCTTTTAAACTCTCGAGCGCTTTG
Source organism: Bacteroidota bacterium (assembly GCA_013816895.1). Classification (GTDB taxonomy): domain Bacteria; phylum Bacteroidota; class Bacteroidia; order B-17B0; family Aurantibacillaceae; genus Aurantibacillus. The sequence continues at coordinate 3,512 of JACDDR010000076.1, read as the reverse complement.
TCCATATCTTTAATATAGAGATAAGCATTCCCTAAATTTCCCATTGCGGAACAGATCCCGTTTTTCTCATTGAATTCGCGGAATATTTCCAGGCTTTTAAGTCCGTACTCAATTGCTTTTTTTGGGTCACGGGCATTTAAGGTTAACAGGCATAAATTATTGTAGATACTTGCGAGCTTCTGCCGCTTATTAAATTTGAGCGCGATGTTTAAACTTTTAAACTGGTATTCGAGTCCTTTTTTATTTTGTCCTAAATGGATATACAGAGCGCCGATGTTACCGTAGGCAACAAGCATCGCATCAGGGTCCTGCAATTCTTCACCAATTTTAAGCGACTTCTGATAGTATTCAATGGCCTGCAGGTATTCGCTTTTAACCTGGTAATAGCCGCCAAAAAGATTGAAAATTTTTGTCTGTTTTTTCTTATCCCGGCCTTTCTTAACCAATAGCAGAGCTTGTTTGGCGAGAATATAAGTTGAATCGGTTCCTGAATAGATCATTTCCCAGCCCATTTCGTAAAGCGCGTTAAACTTGGAAGAATCATTAGCAACGGGGTTGCGTATAATCTTCAACAATGAATCCTTGTTTAGTGAATGTGCCTTGTTATGGCCAAACAATACAAGAGCTAAGGTTAGCGACAAATATTTCAGAATCGTATTGATAATCTAATATTAACGATTTTTCAGGTAAAACAAGAAACAATTTTAGAACAGACTATGATGATGTTTTAGAGTTCTCATATTTACAGAGTAAACCGCAATGTTTATAAAATCAATTATATTTTAATGCCTATCACCAAAACATCGTCCACCTGTTCATACCCCAGCTTCCACGCTTCAAAAGCTTCTTCCAGTTTTTCTTTCTGGCGCAGGGGAGGCAAAGCAACAGAAGTGAGAAGCACTTCGCCGAATTGCTTGTATTTGAATTTTTTTCCCTTTCCGAATTTATCATCGTTACCCGACGTTTTTGGCCCGCCGAACTGATCGGCATATCCATCTGTAAAAAGAAAAACGGAGTCATCGGGCTGAAGTTCCAGTTCATGCGTTTCAAAGGGTGAAGGTGAATCACTTTGTCCGATCGGCTGTTTAGTGGCTTTAATTTCTTTCAGTTGTTTGTCCTGAATGTACCATAAGGGGTTATTGGCGCCTGCCCATGAATATTTATTGGTGTAAGTTTCTTTTGCAAACAAAGAAATATCCATTCCATCTTTTACGTCCTGTCCGCTTTTTTTAAAGGTTTCGAGTACAAGCTCGCGGGTTTTGTCAAGAATAAGACCCGGACTGGTTAATCCGAATTCTTTTACGCATCTGCTTAACGCATTTGAACATACAACGCTCACCAAAGCGCCGGGAACCCCATGGCCAGTGCAGTCGGCGGCGGCATAAAAAACATAATCTGCTGTTGATTCAAAGAAATAAAAATCTCCAGCAACAATGTCCTTGGGTTTATACAATAAAAAACTCTGCGGATAAATCTGTCGGATATCTTCTTCTCTTGCAAGAATAGCCCTTTGAATGCGTTGGGCATAGTTAATGGAATCAATAATTTCTTTTTGTTTTTCTTCAACCAGATGTTTTTGTGATTCTACTTCTTTTTTCTGCAACGTAATAATAATGTTAGCCTGTTTTTTTTGACGAAAACTTCTGTATACAAAAAATAGAAATCCCGCAACGATTAGTAATAAGATGCAGACGCCTCCCGTAATGATTTTCTGCTGGCGTTGTTGTTGCCTGGAAACCGCATCTTTTTTTGCCTGGTTGGCCAGGTTAACCGCGTTTTCCTTATCGAATTTATTTTGCATTTCAATGCGCGTAAATTCTTTACTTTTTTCAACGTTGTTTATCGAGTCTCTCAAATCAATGTATTTTTTAAAATGAAATAAAGCCTTTGCCGGCTGATTCACTAGTTCGTACGCGTCAAACAAAGCGCGATGAGCATCGGTCTGGTAGCTGAGCAATTTTTTTTCATCTGCAATGGCCAGGGCGCTCTTCAAATAGTCGAATGATTTTTTATAATCTTTCCTGTCCAGATAAAATCTTCCAAGATTGATAGAGGTAAGAGCGATATCTGGATTAAGACCGAGATTTTTTTGAATAGATAAAGCTTCATTGTAATATTTTTCGGCAAGCAGATCCTCTCCGGTGTATTTATAGCAGATGGCAAGGTTATGATATACGGCGGCCATTTCTTTACGTTGTTTAAATTTTTTTCGGATGTCAAGTGCTTTATTAAAATAAGGTATTGCCGATATATAATTCTCCACGTACTGGTAACAAACGCCAACGTTGTTGTAGGATGCTGCCAGCTGCAAGGGATCATTCAGCTGTTCTCTTATTTTTAAAGCTTTAAAATTATATGCAAGTTCTTTCTTATAATCATCCATATCGGAATATACGATAGCGATGTTGTTATAGGCTATTGCGATGTCGGTAGGACTGTTTTCTTTCTCTGCGTAATCCAGATAATAGAAATAATTTTGGAGTGCCGCATTGTAATTGCCGGCTGTTTCTTCAAGATTGCCCAGTGAATTATAAGACACTCCGGTTTTATATTGCAAACCGGCAGACTTAAAAACAGCCAGGCCTTTTGTGAAAGCATCCCGGGCCTTATTGAGTTCATCCATATCCTGATATACCAGGCCCATCCGGTTAAAGGCAAGACCTTCAGCATCTTTAAAATTTAAGCGGTTCGATAATTCCCGTGATTGATCAAGGTAATAGAGTGCTGAAGAGTAGTTGCCTTCCTGTTCAAAAAAGAAACCTGTTTTGTATAACAGTCGGACTTTGTTTGTGTCTGCCTTTTGATAGATTTGGAGCACCTTTAAAAGAGAGTCTGCTTTCTGGGAATAAAGATTTACGCAGCCGTTAAAACCAAAAATAAAAAGAAATAATTTTACTAAGGTTTTGTTTTGCATTTGTTTTAGAATCCCTTATCCGGATTTTATACTTATTAATGTTAAACTTTAATCCCGATCAACAGAACATCGTCTACCTGTTCCAGCGCTCCTCTCCAGTCTTCGAATTTTTTGTCAAGAGAATTTTTTTGTTCCTCTACGGGTAAATCGCTTACAGACAAAAGCACTTCTTCGAGCTGCTTATACCTGAATTTTTTGCCCTTGTTTCCGCCAAACTGATCGGCATAACCATCTGTTAGAAGATAAATCATATCTCCCTTATCCACGCTAATTGTATGGAGTGTAAAGGAGCTTGTTTTTTCATCTTTTCCCACCGGCATTTTATCGCCCGGCAGCATCATCACCGTATTGTTTTTTCTAAGAACAGGCCCGTTATTGGCAGCGGAATAAGTAATGATTCCTTTTTGTCTGTCGAAGCAGAGCAGGATGCCATCCATGCCGTCACGCGCACCATCCTGGGAAATAGCGCTGATCAATCTTTCTCTTACGTGATTAAAAATAAGATGTGGTTCGTAAATATTTTTTTCGTTAATGGCCTCGTTAAGATAAGTGATGTTTAATAAACTCATGAAAGCTCCCGGAACCCCATGACCTGTGC
>JACDDR010000001.1:16109-104479 GCA_013816895.1 Bacteroidota bacterium | reverse complement strand
GACCTACCCCCGTTTCGATTCTTACAGCAAACGTCTGGTGGTTAAAAATATTTATCCCGATGTGGATTATGATGGTGGGTTTGGAATGCGCGGCAGCAAGTTTGTAGGCTCGGGTTCTAATGCCAATCCGGCCAGGATTATTTTTAAAAGAAATAATGTCAAGTTTCTTGAGGTAAGTTCAAGAGCGTTTGGTATGAGCAAAGAAAAGATTGTAGCGAATCCCGGCGCTATAAAATTCTTTCTTAATAAAGATACCATTTATCACCAGGGCCTTGGTTTTACCTACCAGGTTGAAAAACGGCTGGTAACCATATTGCGCGGTGAAGACGGCTTGCAGAAGGTGCCGTTCAGTAATTCCTATCACAAGTACGATATGTATTTTGAGCAGATCGTCTGGCAGATTGACGAACCGCTGATGGCATTTAATTTTTTACCGAATAACTTTCAGGGCGAGGCCTTTTTTGAGTCGGCAGACTTTTTTACCCAGGAGAAAGCCGATGTTGTAAAAGGAACGGCGAACGTAAGTCCGCTTAACAAAATGATAGAATATTACAATGTTTCGGATAAGCCTCAGACTTTTTCGGTGGTTGACTTTGCCAAACACATTAAATTTCTTGCAACTGATTTAAGGCCCATCATTTTTAAAATGGCAATTTATGGCCTTATTTATTTTGATCCCGAAACAGATATGATCACGGTACGGCAGCGGTTATTTGATTATGCTGAAAACTCGCGTCACAAGCACGACTATGACATTATCACTTTGCATTCGGTGATCGGGAACATGACGGACACAGCAACCGGTAAAAAACTGGACAATGCCACGCTTAACCTGTTAAATTATGAACTAACGGTTCGCGGGGTGAAGCAGGTATTATTGAGCGACACCCAAAAAGTTTTTATTTTTCCGAAGCGCGGCACCATAAAAATTAAAAAGAACCGTGAGATGGAGTTTAACGGCACTGTAGCTTCGGGTAAATTTGAGTTTGTTGGAAAGGATTTTATATTCGATTACGACATGTTTAAGATCCGGATGAAGACAGTAGATTCCGTAAAGATATATGTAGAAGCCAATGAGCCGGATGTTAACGGAAACATTCCGTTTAAAAAAGTACAGACCCTCATCGAAAATGTAAACGGTGAGTTACGGATAGACGCGCCTAAGAATAAAAGCGGGTGGGGCAATGCGCCTACATTCCCGAGTTTCCAGAGCTTTAAAGAGAGCTATGCGTTTTATGATAAGCGAAAAATTTTTAAAGGCGCTTACGGAAGAGATAAATTTTATTTTAAATTAGATCCTTTCAGCATCGATAGTCTGGACAACTTTCGCAATGAGCGTTTGCGCTTTGAAGGTACATTTTCTTCCGCCGGTATTTTTCCTGATTTCAGGGAGAGGTTAACGCTTCAGAAAGATTATTCGCTGGGCTTTATACGGCAAACCCCGCCCGGTGGTTTTCCTATTTATGGGGGAAAAGGAAATTTTAACCAAGAGATCCGCTTAAGCAATAAAGGCTTGCGCGGGGGCGGAGATCTTAATTTCAGTTCAAGCCATTCGGTGGTTCCTGATCTGATTTTTTTTCCGGATAGCGCCAACGGGATAGCCAGCACGTTTGATGTAAAGGAAGGAGACTCTCCGGAGTTCCCTATGGCACATGGAGATACAGTGAGGCTGCATTACATGCCATATAAAGAAGTGCTGCAGGCGCACGATCTTAAAACTCCTTTTACTTCTTATAAAGAAAAGGTGGTATTCAGAGGTCGCTATGATCTTACCAATAAAGAGCTTACCGGAAATGGAAAAGTTGATTTTGATAAAGCCGATCTGATTTCGGGAAAAATCCTTTTTGTGAAGCGAAGGTTTTTTGCCGACACCTGTAATTTTCACCTGAAGGCTTTTGATGAGGAAGGGTTTACATTCAGTACTATAAAAGTGAACGCAAAAATTGATTTTGATAAACGGGAAGGTGAGTTTATTACTAATGGTAAAGCCTCTTATGTTAAGTTTGATAAGAACCAATACATTGCTTACATGGACCGTTTTAAATGGTTTATGGACGCGGAAGATATTGAGTTGGGAGACACGCAGAAAAAACTTGACGCTGAATCTGACAATGGGCTTGACCTTGAAGGCCCGCAGTTTATCAGTATTCATCCAAAGCAGGATTCTTTACGCTTCTTTGCGCCCGGAGCGAAATATAATTTAAGGAAGTATATTATTAATTGTAAAAATGTTCCTTTTATTGATGTTGCAGACGCAAGGGTATTCCCGCAGAATGGAGATGTAACCCTTTTTAAAAACGCGGTGATGGATACATTGAGGGAATCAAATATTCTTGCAAATACCGTTACCAAATATCACAATATCCGGAATGCGACTACCAATATTTTTGGAAGAAGGAGTTACCTGGCAAATGGAGAATATCAATACGTGGATGAGAACGACAGGCCGCACCTGATCTATTTTAAAACTATTAAGCCCGATACCTCGGGGCAAACAATTTCTGAAGGGGAGATCCCCGAAAAAGAAAATTTTAAATTGAACGATTATTTTAGTTTCGCCGGCAAAGTTTACCTCCAGGCTACACAGCAGTTCTTAACGTTTGATGGAGGAACAAAAATAGTGCATGCGTGTTCACGCATCGGAAAATCATACCTGAAGTTTAAAGGGGAAATAAATCCAAAAGAGATCTTAATCCCTATTCCTAAAAAAGCGGTGGATATGAATAATGCCGCAATAGGAACCGGCTTGTTTTTTAACCAGGATACCAACATGGTATACTCCACCTTTCTTTCATTGCAGGGCGCTCGCAGTGCAAAAGACGTAATAGAAGCTGACGGTTTATTAACCTTTGATAAGGAAAATGGTTTATACGAAATTTCAAATAAGGAAAAACTCTCTGAGATGAGTTTGCCGGGAAACTACCTGAGTTTAAGCACCAATAATTGTATTGTAAATACTGAGGGAAATTTTAATATCAGCAACGACCTGGGACAGATCAAATTAAAATGTGTGGGGAACGCGCAGCACAGCTCGGTAAACGACAGCATTAATTTTAATTTAATGATGGTGATTGATTTTTTCTTTGAAAGCAGCGCTATAAAAAAAATGGCCAAGGATTTTGAATTATACCTTGGAAGCCTTAGCCCTACACCGTTTGAGGGCGACCTGTTTAATCATGGAATTATCGAAGTGCTCGGCAAGGAACGGGGCGACAGGGCTCTCTCGGAATTAAACCTTTACGGGAACTATAAAAAATTTCCGGATGAACTCGAAAAAAATCTGGTGTTGAATGACGTTAAACTAACGTATAACAAAGGACTAAAAGCATATTTATCGGAAGGCATGATTGGCGTTGGAAACATTCAGAAGAATGAGATCTTCCGCTATATGAAAGGGCATGTAATGATAAGCAAAAAAAGAGGCAAGGATAAAGATGTGCTCGATATTTACCTGGAGGCCGATGGGAACACCTGGTACTATTTCAATTACGATGGCCGCGGAAGAATGACCGCCTTTAGCAGCAACGAAGCCTTTAACAACGAAATAAAGGAATTGAAGGGAAAGAAGAAAAAAATGGAAGTAGACAAAGGACCTTCCTACAGTTTCGATATCAGCAGCAAGAATAAAGTAGATAAATTCCTTAACACGATAAAACGTTACAGCAGCTTTAAAGAAGAAGATAAGGAAGAGTAAACTAGTAACTCGTTTTCATTTCAACGTACTTCAGGAACTCAGCTTTTGTAGCTTCTTCACTGAATTTGCCACCGTAAAAGGAACTAACCGTAGCTGAATTATGATCCTGCACGCCGCGCGAAGAAACGCATAAATGCTTCGCGTCAATGATTACGGCCACATCCTCGGTTTGAAGAATAATTTGTAATTCTTTCGCGATCTGAATGGTTAAACGCTCCTGAACCTGCGGACGTTTTGAAAAATACTGAACGATGCGATTAAGTTTTGAAAGTCCGATAACTTTGCCACTTGAAATATAAGCCACATGCGCTTTTCCGAAAATAGGCACAAAGTGATGTTCGCAATTACTGTAAAAGGTAATGTCTTTTTCAACCAGCATTTGATCGTACTGATACTTGTTTTCAAATAAAGCTGCTTTAGGTTTATTGGCAGGATCAAGTCCGCTGAATATTTCTTTCACATACATTTTTGCCACGCGCTCAGGAGTGCCTTTAAGGCTGTCGTCTTTTAAATCAAGGCCAAGGGTTTCCATAATCTCAGCGAAATGAAACTCTATTTTTTTTATTTTTTCTTCATCGCTCATGTCAAAGGCGTTAGCTTTCATTGGAGTTTCTATGGTGGTAAATAAGTGTTCGTTTCCTATCTCCTCGTTCCCAAGATCGCTCAACGAAAGCGTGTTTTCTTTAAGCAGGGAATTCAACAAAATTTCTTTCTGTTTCATAAAGTATAATTTTAAGTTCGTAGCGTTTGTCTAATTTAGGGCACAGTAAATTGTAAATAACTACCGCGATATTTTCGGCAGTAGGATTAAGGTCTTTAAATTCTTCGGTATCGAGATTTAAATTTTTATGATCGAAGCGCTCGATAATTTCTTTTTTGATGATATAGCCCAGTAGCTTAAGATCTATCACATAACCGGTTTTCGGATCCGGTTCGCCAATAACTTTCACCACAAGTTCATAATTATGTCCATGATAATTTGGATAGTTACATTTTCCAAAAATGGCAGCGTTTTCCTCGTCGCTCAGCAGCGGGTTATGTAAACGGTGGGCAGCATTAAAATGCTCTTTCCTATATACGGCAATTTTTTTGCTCATAATTTTTTAATCATTAAACCCAGGTGGTGAGGCTTTGTCCTATGATTTTAAGTTGTAAAGCACTGCGTCAGAAGTTTGCTGATCAAGTGGCTTATAACAAGAAAATTTTTCTTAAGTAAAAATAAGAATTTTTTTCGATATTAATGTTAAATGAGTTAACGCCTAGCCGAAGTATTCCACGCATATACGCGGGGTTTCGTAAAGTTTAACGCAATGCAATTTAACGTTTGTAGGTAAATGAGGTATGATTTGATGCCAAATGGCGATAGCGAGGTTCTCCGTGCTTGCAAGTTTTCCCAGCATAAAATCCACATCCATGTTAAGGTTTTTATGATCTAATTTTTCACACACTTCATCCAGCAAGATCTTGCTCAATAACTTTGCGTCCATTAAAAATCCCGTCTCGGGGTCTACCTCTCCTTTTATCGTAACCATCAATTCGTAATTGTGTCCGTGCCAGTTGGCATTGGCACATTTTCCAAATACTTCAGTGTTTTTTTCTGAGGACCACTCCGGGTTGTATAATTTGTGCGCAGCGTTGAAATGCTCGTGGCGCGTAAGGTAAATCATGCGGCAAATTTAGGATTAATTCTATAAATTCAGCCACGGGAGCGCTAATTGTTTAGCGTAAGTCACTATGATTCTTTATTTTTGAAGGTGCCAAAATTCCTTATAGTAGGTGCTACAAAGTTTGAAATTCAGCCATTGCTGACCTATTTCAAAATACCTGTACATTCCCCTGAAGGTTTATTTAGTACAGAATCGGGTCCTGATATTTCTGCTCTTATTACAGGTGTGGGCATGGTTAATACAGCCTTCGCGCTTGGAAGGTACTCTCACAATTTATTCGATTATATCATAAACGCCGGTGTTTGCGGTGCAATTAATAAAGATTTAAAAATTGGCGAAATAGTAAATGTTACGAATGATACCCTCAGTGAGATGGGGGCGGAAGATGATTCGGAATTCATCAAATACCCTGATCTAAATCTTCCGGGTACAAATTATTATGAGAACCAGGTTCAAATAATAAGCAGTGCATTAAACGGATTGCGCAAAGTAAGCGGCATAACTGTAAATACTGTTCATGGAAACGAACAGTCGATTGCAAAAGTTAGACGCCTTTATGAGGCGGACGTTGAAACCATGGAAGGCGCCGCATTCTTCAGAGGGTGCAGCCGTTTATCAGAAAATTATTTTCAATTACGCGCTGTATCTAATTATGTTGAGAAACGTGATAAAAGTAAATGGCAAATGCCACTCGCAATCGAAAATCTGAATTCCTTTTTAATTTCACTTATCGAAGAGCTTGAAAAATAATTTCAAATGAATTTTTAAAACAATAAATGAAATTAACCCTCGGATATTCTCCTTGTCCTAACGACTGTTTTATTTTTGATGCGCTTGTTCATGGTAAAATTGACACAGAGGGAATTGATTTTGTTGTTGAACTTGCGGATGTGGAAACCCTGAATCAAAAGGCTTTGAGGAGCGAGCTGGATATTACAAAGCTCAGTTTTCATGCATATGCCTATGCGATGAATGATTATATTCTTTTACGGTCGGGTAGTGCGCTGGGGTTTAATTGTGGGCCATTGTTGGTGGAAAATGGAGGATGGAAAATGGAAGAGGTTTCGAATATGAAAGTTGCAATCCCGGGAAAAATGACCACGGCTAATTTTCTATTATCCCTGGCTTATCCGAATTTGAAAAATAAGGTGGAAATGGTGTTCAGCGATATTGAAGCGGCAGTCTTAAAAGGCGATGTTGATGCGGGCTTACTTATTCATGAGAACCGTTTTACCTATGAAGAAAAGGGTTTAAAGAAAATAGTAGATCTGGGTGAGTTTTGGGATTCGCTCATACATGCGCCAATTCCGCTGGGAGGTATTGTCATTAAAAGAAATTTCGGGGAAGATCTTCAGCAGAAAGTAAACCGCATTATTAAAAAAAGTGTTGAATTCGCTTTTGAAAATCCTCAAAGCAGCATGACGTATGTAAAAGCACACGCGCAGGAAATGAGTGAAGAGGTGATGAAAAAACACATCGCCTTGTATGTAAATAATTTCTCTTTGGATTTGGGGGCCCAGGGCGAACGGGCGGTGACTCTTATGTTCGATAAAGCAAAAGCCGCAAAGCTTTTTACATTACCTGACGAGAAATTAATAATTGATTAATTTTTTATTCGTTCCCATTTCTGGAAACAATAATCAAACATGTTTTTGTCATCGGAAGGATTGCATTCTTCCCAGGTCATTTTAAATTCATTTTCGTTTATCGTGGGAATAAAGACGTCAGCATCAAAACTTGCTTTTACAAGGGTGCGGTAAATAATGTTTGTGAAAGGCAATGTAAGTTTAAAGATCTCTGCCCCTCCAATTACAAATACGGTTTCTTCGCTGCAGCTTTTTATTGCTTCTTCAGCGGTGGTAAAAACTAAGGCGCCCGTTACTTTGTAATCCGGATTTCTTGAAATAATAATATTCCTTCTGCCGGGTAAAATGCGGCCGATGCTTTCATAGGTCTTCCTCCCCATGATAATAGGGCAGCCCATCGTAGTTGCTTTAAAAAATTTGAGGTCAGCCGGCAGATTCCATAAAAGCTTATTCCCTTTGCCGATGGCATTATTAAGATCAGTTGCTACAATTGCTGCTATGGTCATGCTAACTAAATTTAGTTTGACAAACCTATCCAATTAAGTCCATTGCCGCAAAAAAACAGAGGACACTTTCAGTTAAAAAAAACGAAATTATTAAAAATGAGCTATCCGTTTTGTAACTTTACATGCATGGAAGGCCACTTGCTGATTGCTCACCCCCTTTTGAACGATGGTTTCTTTAATCGCTCGGTTATCTGTCTTACTAATCAGAGCGAAGACGGGGCGTTAGGTTTTATTCTGAATTTTAAAACACAGTTTAAATTACGCGATGTTCGTCCGCAGGTAAAGAATGGTAATTTTCCCATTTATGAAGGTGGCCCGGTGGCTAAAGACCAGCTTTTCTTTTTACACACGCTTGGTAATGATATCAGCGATAGTGTTCACGTTACAGATGATATTTATTTTGGCGGAGATTTCCAGGAACTGCTTCATTTAATTGAGCATGGAAAAATAAAATCACATCAGGTAAGATTTTTTGCAGGATACAGCGGCTGGGGGCTTGATCAATTAAACCGCGAAATTAAATCGCAAAACTGGTTGGTAAGCCAGGATGCAAGCTCTGAATTATTTTTGTGGAATGCTGATGATTTGTGGAAGCAACAACTGAGCGAAGTAAAAGAGAGTTACGCTATTTTCGCGAATATTGGTTTTGATCCATCTCCTAATTAGTTCAGAGTTGGGAGTTCGTAGACGTAACTTTGACACAAGGTGGGTTTGAATCTCAGAACAAAAACTCCAAACAACTTTTTTTAAGTTTCGTAAGTTGGTTTTAAATCTCCGAATTCAGAACTATCAACTCCAAACTGTTTTGACTCCCAACTATTTTAATTGTGCTCTTTCCTTTACATCCACCGGAAATTTTTTCTTCAGATAAAATTTCCCTGCTTTAAGATTACCCTTCACCTGCACCATTCCGTTACCTCCGCCTCCATTTACCAATTTCATGATGTCCATCAGGTTGATATCTTTAAAATCACTCTTAAGATTAAGAGAATAAGTTTCCTCCGTATTAGCACCAATATGAACCCTTTTAGATGAGCGTGCTTTGCCGAGGTTGATACCATTGTACACCACGTCAAATTCACTTCTGTAAATTGAAAAACCCATGGGGTTCGGGTTTTTAATACCGAGCAGTAGGTCCGCATTAATACCTTTGGTATCTATTTTATTAATCTTAAAACCTTTTACACCGGTTACCTGTACTTCTTTAAAATCACGGCAGGAAATTATGAAAACAGAAAAAACAATGCAAAAAAGGAGACTAAGCTTTTTCATTTGAAGAAGATTTAAATAATGCCAGTAAAGTTGCGATTACCCACACGCTTTCTAAAACCACAAAAGGCCAGAACTGAATGAGGTAACTCGAAACTCCCGCCAGTCCTGCGCCAAGAATATTCAAAATCAGATAAGTTTTGGAAGTTGCATCAAGTCTTTTAGCAATGTTTAGCGCGAAGGCAATGAGCAAAAGCGTTACTCCGGTTGTTCCGATCCAGTCTGCGAGTGTCATTATTTAGAAGTAAGTTCGGTATAGTATTTATAAAATAAAGGAATGGTTTCGATGCCTTTGTAGTAATTGAATAAACCATAATGCTCATTCGGTGAATGCAGTGCATCTGTGTCTAAACCAAATCCTAACAGAATACTGTCAAGGCCGAGTTCTTCCTTAAAAAGCGCGACAATAGGAATACTCCCTCCCCCACGCGTTGGAACGGGTTTTTTTCCGTAAGTCTGCTCCATGGCCATGCTTGCGGCTTTGTATCCCGGGCTTTCAGTACTCACTACCACCGGCTCTCCGCCATGATGAGGTTTCACTTTTACTTTCACGGATTTTGGAGCAACACTTTCAAAATATTTCTGAAAAAGCTTGCTGATCTCTTCCGAACTTTGATCAGGAACAAGGCGCATGCTTATTTTCGCAAACGCTTTCGAGGGAAGAACAGTTTTAGCTCCTTCGCCTGTGTAGCCGCCCCAAATGCCATTTACATCAAGTGTAGGTCTTACACCCGTTCTTTCAATGGTGTTATAATTTTTTTCGCCCCACACATCTTCAATGCCAAGGTCTTTTTTATAAGCATCCAGGTTAAATGGCGCTTTATTAAGTTCGTTGCGTTCATCAACGCTCAGCGCTTTTACCTTATCATAAAAGCCAGGAATTGTAATATGATTATTTTCATCGTGGCAACTTGCAATCATTTTGCATAAAACATTAATCGGATTAGCTACGCCGCCGCCATAAACCCCGCTGTGAAGATCGCGGTTTGATCCCGACACTTCCACTTCCATGTAAGCCAGTCCGCGCAAACCGGTATCAATGCTCGGAATATCATTCGCGATAATAGATGTATCTGAAATTAAAATAACATCCCCCTTTAATTTTTCTTTATTTTCAATTATCCATCCTCCGAGGCTTGGTGATCCTACCTCTTCTTCGCCCTCAATCATAAACTTTACGTTACAGGGAAGCGAATTTGTTTTCATCATCAGTTCAAAGGCTTTAATGTGCATGTACATTTGCCCTTTATCGTCGCAGGAGCCCCTTGCGAAAATAGCCCCGTCAGGATGCATCTCCGTTTTTTTAATAACCGGCTCAAATGGCGGTGAATCCCATAGATTCAGAGGATCTGCCGGCTGAACATCATAATGTCCGTAAACAATTATCGTTGGTTTTTTAGGGTCAATTATTTTCTCTCCGTACACAACCGGAAATCCTTTGGTTGGCGACACCTCTACTTTATCGGCACCGGCTTCAATAAGCCTGTTTTTAACCGCTTCCGCCGTTTTTAAAACATCGGCACTGTATTTACTGTCGGCACTAACCGAAGGAATTCTTAACAGTTCAAGTAATTCGTTTAATACACGTTCTTTATTCTGATCAATGTAAGCGTTGATGGTTGTTTTTTCCATAAAAGTTAAAGCATTAAAGTTAACTTTTTTAGGGATTACCAGCTATTTCTTTTTTAGTAAATTTACATTAAATGAAATCCCTGGTATTTTTAGTTTTCGCGTGTAGTTTTGCCAGGGCGCAATTCCCTAATATTCTTATCAGCAGTCAGCTTGAGCCGAAGGGAGTTTCTATTGCCATTAATCCAAAAAATGCCACGCAGATTATTGCAGGTGCCGGAATGGCAAACGCTTATTATAGTGAAGACAGCGGTAATTCCTGGAAAAAAAACGATAATATTTGCGAAGCCTTTAATCTTTATGGTCAGCCCATCGTTTTTTGGGATACCGCGCGCAAAGCCTATTTCACCGATCTCGCTTTTCTTAATCCAAATGTTGTTACCGATGGAAGCTGGGTGGATAGGGTGATTGTAAACCGTTCTGAGAATTTCGGAAAGTCTTATACCAACTGTGAAGATTTCGGTAAAAACGGAAAAAGGGTTCAATACCGGCACTTTGCCTGTGTGGATCAGAAAACGAATGTTATTCATGTTACCTGGACCCAGTTCAGCAAATTTGAAAGCGGTAAGGTTGGCGACAGCTCTATAATCCGTCATTCTAAGTCGCTGGATGGAGGCAAACGCTGGACAGACCCGAAAATTCTAAGCACGTTTATTGGCGATTGTAAAAATGGCGACAGCACAGTGATGGGGGCCACGCCATGCATGGGGCCAGACGGTAGTATTTATGTGAGTTGGGCCGGGCCGAAAGGACTGGTTTTTCAAAAGTCTTGGAACGACGGGGGAAGCTGGATGCCACAGGAAAAAATAATACTACCTCTGAAGAACGGCTGGAGTTATAAAGTAAACGGTCTTTACAAAGCTAACGGACTTCCAGGGATTGCGTGTGATCTGAGTAAAGGGGCTTTTAAAGGGCGGATTTATATTTGCTGGAGCGATGAAAAAAATGGGGTAAAAAATAAAGACGTGTTTCTTACTTACAGCGATGATAAAGGAGAGAACTGGGTTGATCCGGTTCTGATCACATATCATCCCAATCACAAGGAACAATTTATGCCTGTAATGACAATTGACCAAAGCACCGGTTACATTTATATTTTATATTACGATCAGCAAAACTTTCAGGATGAAGGATTAACCGATGTTTCTTTAGCGATAAGTAAAAACGGAGGTTTAAAATTTGATATTTACAAGGTGAATGAAAAATCATTCAAACCCTTGAAAGACGGGTCTTTTGGTGATTACATCAGTGTGAGTGCCGTTAATTCAATTGTTCGTCCTATCTGGATGCAACAGGATAAAAAGAAAGAACTGAACGTGTACACAGCAATGATAGATGAACCAGCGCTTCAGAAATACAACGCGACAAAAAATGCTGATCTTGAACTTGAAAAATCGGTGAAGTTTTCGGAGCAGGTTAAAATTAATTTTTCTTTAAAGAGTCCTATGGAAATCACGGCTGTAGTATCAAAACCGCTTGAGCCTGACTTTGAGAAAGTTGTAATTAAAAACAAGAAATTTAAAGCAGGTAACAACACGATGTTAATCAATTCAAAGGAACTTGGTTTGCAAAAGGGATCTTACATTCTAACTTTATATTACAATAACAAAAACACATTTACCTGGATCACCGAAGAATAATGAAAAAAGCCCTGCTCTTAATACTATTTATTTTTTCTATAGCCCTTAATGCACAAAGGATACAGAATTTCAATGCATTCGTTGCGGGAACCAGCGTTGGCATTCGATTCACGATTACAAAAGGTCCACAGTGCAGCGGATACACCATTTATCATAGCCTGGATTCCGTGAATTTTGTTCAGATTTATGACAATCCCGGTATTTGTGGTGATGCGAATGCTAACCAGGAAATAAGCTTTACACATTCAGGCGCTTCGTTTAATCAAAATAATTATTATAAAGCTGAAATTTTTTCTCCTTATGAATCATCACCTATCATAAAAGTGTTTGTCACCAATCAGCCAAAACCGCGCATGCTTACCTATCCCAATCCGGTTGTGAATACGTATGATGTATTGGGTGTGAAAATATTTAATGTTTCAAATGTTCGTCTTATTGGATACCTCTATAACCAGTATGGTAAACCCTTGCGTGAATACGACCTTACTACCAAGCTTGATGTTACCTCGGTGGATGTATATGATCTTTCCAATGGCTTGTATATTTTATGGTTAACAGATGGCAAGCAGGCGTTCTCTTCCAAGTTTGTTATTAACCGTTAATGGAGGTAAGAGCCGATACCTATTTATGGGCTGTAAGAATGTTTAAATCGCGCACACTGGCGTCTGAAGCTATTAAAGGAGGGAAAGTAAAACTTGGCGATGTGAACTTTAAACCGTCACACGTTGTAAAAATAGGGGAACGGTTTACCATCAGTGTCGGCGATCAGAAAAAAATTATTGAAGTTGTCGGCCTGGTTGATAAACGTGGTAATTTTGAAACTGCCCGTAAATTTTATTCTGACCTTACGCCGGTGCAAACAAAAGAAGAAAAACAGGCCGCGGCTTTTTTTGAGGTAAACATCCGTCGCGACAAAGGAAGCGGTCGCCCGACTAAAAAAGACCGGCGCGATATGAATGATTTCGGTTGGGAGTGAGGCCTGTGATTTCCCCCTATAAGCGTGATATAGCTCTTTTTTCTTTTTATTAGATTTGTTTAAAACCATTGGTATGTATAAAAGCAAAATAGTGTTCCTTTTAACGTGTATTTCATTTACAAATGCACTTCTTGCTTTTGAGTTTTCGGATACTTTAAAAAATCCATACTTCAAAAAAGTTTACCAGGCAACTAATAAAAGGAGCTCGGACATTATTCACACCACACTGAAAGTAAGTTTCGACTGGAATAATTCGCAGTTAAAAGGCGAAGCTGAAATTATAGCAAAACCTTATTTCAAGGCAAATAATAAAATAAGTCTCAACGCAAAGGGAATGGAGATCCTGGCAGTAGATGCCTATGATTACAACGAACAAAAGAAGGAAGGCTCCGAAAAACTAAACTCAACATATAAATATGCAAACGATTCTCTTACTGTTGATCTTGGTAGAACAGTTACAGCACAGCAAAAATTTATACTCCGGATAAAATACATTGCAAAGCCCAATGGATTGAAAAAAGGGGGAAGTGAAGCCATCAGCGATGATAGAGGCCTTTATTTTATTAATCCGAAAGGCACCGAAAAAAATAAAATGCCACAGGTGTGGACTCAGGGTGAAACACAATCCAATTCCGTTTGGTTTCCTACTATTGATAGTCCGAATGAAAAAATGACCAACGATATTTACATGACGGTGGAGGATAAGTATACAACCTTATCTAACGGAGTTTTAAACGATAGCAAAAAGAATTCTGACGGAACCCGCACAGATCATTGGGTTATGGATTTGCCGCACTCGCCGTACCTGGTGATGATGGGTGTGGGCGAGTTTAAAAAAATTACCGATGCGCCCTGGAACGGAAAGGAAATAAGTTATTACGTTGAAAAGGAATACGAGCCTTATGCGAAAGAAATTTTCGGCGACACCAAAGAAATGATTGAGTTTTATTCAAAAGTGCTGGGTACGCCCTTTCCGTGGCAGAAATATTCCCAGATTGTTGTCAGGGATTTTGTCAGCGGTGCTATGGAAAATACAACTGCTACACTTCATGGTGATTTTATGATTTACCAGAATTCACGTGAAATGCTTGACGGGAAAAAAGGAGAAGATGTTATTTCGCACGAACTCTTTCATCAGTGGTTTGGCGATTACGTAACCGCGGAAAGCTGGAGTAATTTACCGCTTAACGAATCGTTTGCTACTTATGGCGAATATTTATGGCAGGAATATAAATACGGCAGAGACGCCGCCGACGCTCATAGTAATGAATCGAGAATAGGTTATTTTAATTCATCGCAAAACCGTGAAGTGGATATGATCCGGTTCAACTATGGCGACAAAGAAGAAATGTTTGATCAGTTTAGCTATAACAAGGGCGGGCAAATTCTTCACATGTTACGAAAGTATGTGGGTGATGCTGCGTTCTTTGCTTCACTAAAGTTATATCTTGAAAAAAATAAATTTAAAAATGCCGAGATCCACGACTTAAGGCTGGCCTTTGAAGAGGTAACGGGTGAAGATTTGAATTGGTTTTTCAATGAATGGTTTTTGGCCAAGGGATTCCCGCTGCTTGATATTTCAAAAGAATACAATCCCGTTTCGAAAACAGTAAAAATAAAAATAATTCAGGCCCAGGATCTTAAAGAGGTTCCCTTGTATGTGCTTCCGGTGGATGTGGATATATATGCTGACAATAAAGTGCAGCGCCATAGGATCGTGATCAATCAAAAGGAACAGGAGTTTTTTCTCCCGGCAAACACCGAACCTCAGCTGGTAAATTTTGATGCGGAAAGGCAGTTGCTTTATAAAAAGAAATACAACAAATCAGACAATGAATACATTTTTCAATACAGCCATGCACCCTTATTTCTCGATCGCTACGAAGCGTTATATGCTTTGAAGGGTAATATAAGTAAAAAGGAAAATTATGAGGTGATCATGAATGCCGCCTTGAATGATAAATGGCAGGGGATAAGATCAGAAGCCATTGCTTTTTTAAAGCCACTGGCGAAAGAAAAAGAAGCGGAGTTAAAGCCTTTAATGACAAAGATTTTGCGGGAGGATAAAAATAATCTGGTAAGGAGCGCGGCAATTAATTTCCTGGGGCAGAACTACCAGGATGCTCTACTGGAGCCTGTTTTTGAAAGTCTTCTTAATGAACAATCGTATGCTGTTGTTTCATCGGCCCTCCAGGCTCTTGCGGCCATGAACGGAGAGAAGGCTGTTGTTGCTGCTGAAAAATTTACCAATGAAAAAAATGAAGATTTAGTTGCTGCGGTATCCTTTGTTTATGCGATGGGAGGTGCCGATAAAAACATTGAATACTTCCACCAGAATCTTGATAAATTTAGCGGATATGAAGTGTTCGAATTTCTGAATTACTATATTTCTCTTGTAGCAAGATGCAAACACCTTTCTTCTTACGAAACGTTTTTTTCGGATCTTGAAAAGTTGCAGGACAGCGAAGGCAAATCGTCGGGCTATATAAGAAAAATAATTCATGAAGATTTTTTGCCTTTGCTGAAGAAAATGCCGGATGTAAACAGTTTTGGGGAAAATTTCAAATCCTTAAAAGAAAAAGTTGAGGTTTCGGGGCGCTAAAATGAGTTTCAAATCATTTATATATTCTTTACTGTTGCTTTTATTCCCAACGTTAACGGGGATATGTCAAAAATATAATTTTGTAAATTTTACTGTTGAAGATGGCCTGATACAATCCCAGGCAATGCACATTGTACAGGATAAAAGCCGCTACTTATGGATAGGGACAGAAGGAGGTTTATGCAAGTTTGATGGCAAAACATTTGTTAAGTATTCCTCTCAGGATGGCCTGGCTTCTAATTTCATTAATAAGCTTTTATGTGATGAGCGCGGTCAGATATGGATAGCGACCAAAAAAGGCATTTCGGTATTTGACGGAAAAAAATTCAGACAGGTTACCGCATCCAACGGCACTCCCGGCAACACGAGTTATCTGTGCGAACCATTCAGAGATTCCGTATATGCTATCAGCAACCTCAAATTAGGTGTAGTAAGAGATTACAGGTTCCGGAAAATTTGTATTTCCGACACTTCTGAAAAAGTGACAACTGTATATTCAAGCCCGCAAAAAGATCTGATGGCCTATGTTTTTTCAAAAGGACTTTTTTCCTGTAAGAATAGCGAGTGGAAGTTGGTGAGTGCACCCGAAGGCGAGTTAATGGAGGTAGGAGTGAGAAATATATTTATTACAAGTAAGGGCGATACCTTGCTGGCAACGGGCCGTGGAATCCTTCAGGTTAAACTGGGAAAAATAGAATATTTATCAGTGGGTGAAGAAATAATATTGAAGCAAAATGTGTTTTGCATAGAAGAGTTAAACGGGGCTTTATGGTTTGGAACTGATAAAGGCGCATATAAAAAAGAAGGCGGCAATCTTATTCACTTTAACAGTAAGAATGGATTAACGGATAATAACGTGCATTCCATTTTCAAGGATAAAGAAAGTAACCTTTGGTTCGCGAGTGATGCGGATGGTATTTTTAAATTCAAGGAAAACAATTTCAGTTTTTACGATAAATCTTTTGGGCTCGTGAATCCAACGATCATGGGTGTTTCACAAACTACCGATGGTAATATTTACGCGGCTGATTACGGCGGCAATCTGTACAGGATAAATGCCGGTAACAAAATTGAACCTTTGCAGATCAACAACTCCGAGTTGAATGAAGGTAAGATCAATACTATTTACGCCGACGACAAAAACAATTTGTATATCGGGAGTCTTGGAAAAAAAATTTACTGCTATAATATAAAAACGGGGATAAAGGCGGTTGGTGATGATTCAGAATATAAACTAAGAGGTAGTAACTGTTTTCTGAAAGATCAAAACAATAATTTAATTGTGGGCAATGCACAAGGCTTATTTATTATCAGTGAGCCAGGTAAAGTAAGACGCATTGAAATGCCGCCCGCCACGTTTAATGCTATTATCCGGGCAGATGAGAATACGATATATATTGCCAATACAAACGGAATTATTTCTCTCGATAAAAATTATAAAGTTTCTTATCCTTCCATAAAAGGAATCGAGAATAATGAAATCTTATGCCTGAAATACAAAGAGGGAATAATCTGGATGGGCTCAACCGAACACGGAGTTTTTAGATGGGATATAAAAAGTAATACTGTGAAGCAATACAATGTTTCGAGGGGTTTGCCAAGCGATTTTATTTATAGTATGATTGTCCGCAGCAACAACGATGTGTGGCTGGGAACTGGTTTTGGCATCTGTAATATGATTCTTAATAACGAAGGCGAAATTGTGGAAGTGAAAAACTATAGTCGCGCAGACGGATTGATAGGGATGGAGTGTAACCACACTTCCGAACTGCTGGCAAACGATTCCACCTTGTGGTTTGGAACCACGCGTGGACTCGCGCATTTTAAGCCTTCTAAAGTACGAAATGAGTTAAACGAACCTTACGTTATTTTAAAATCCGTGAAACTATTTTCTGCAGCAATCACCGACAGTTCTTTGTGTAAAGGTTTTTCTACATGGTATAATATTCCTCAGGGACTAGTTCTGGGTTCGGCGCAAAATCATTTAACCTTTGAGCTAACGGGGATTTTTCTTTCTAACCCGGAAAATATTTTATATAAGTACAAGTTGGAAGGCATTGACAAGGAATATACCATTAGCAATAATCCCGTTATTAATTATCCGGCTTTGCCTCCTGGGAAATACAGCCTGGTGGTGTACGCTATCACCAAAGCCGGCGCACAGTCCTCCAACGTTATTCGCTATGAGTTTGAAATTGAAAAAGCATTTTACCAGAAAGCCTGGTTTTTGTTTCTGATGTTTTTATCTGTCGCAGGAACAATAATTCTTATCGTAATTTTATACCTCAGAAAAAAGCAAAACGAAAAAATTTTCAGAGAAAAAGTACGCGAAGAAGAGTTTACAAAATTAAGACAACGCACGGCTGAGGATTTTCATGATGAAATGGGTAATAAGCTCACGCGTATCTCTGTATTAACCGATATTCTTCGGACAAAAGTATCGCCCACTGAAAAAGATGCATTAAACATTGTAAACCAGATAAAGGAGAACACAACGGCTTTATATAACGGTTCGCGTGATATTATCTGGTCGCTTAATTCGAGGAATGATAATTTTTATGAAATTACTGAGCACGTGAAAAGCCTTGGGCACGAGATCTTTTCTGAGACAAACACTAGTTTTAAATTCGATCACAACATAAATGGAGCCGACAACATAAAGTTAAAGTTAGATTACAGCAGGAATCTGATCATGATCTTTAAGGAAGTTTATAATAACATCTTAAAACACTCTCAGGCGCATTTGGTTAACGCCAGGGTAGAGTTGGTGAATAATAAAGAAGCGATTATTATGATCAGTGATAACGGAAGCGGCTTTGATGCAGGTGTTGAGCATAAGGGCAACGGACTTAAAAACATCCAGAACAGGATCAAGCGGATTAATGGTACCTTTACAATTAATTCCTCCGCTAATAAGGGCACCGAAATATTAATATCACTCAAGGACATTTTTCATATCTGATGAGCAACGAAAATAAAATACAGGTCACTATCATTGAAGACGATAAAACCATCCGCGAAGGTTTCACCTATTTGATCAACGCAAGCCCTAAATGTAACGTTATCAGTTCTTTTTCTACAGTGGAAGACGCTCTTACCAAGCTTCAGGCAAATGCTCCGAATGTGATTTTGCTTGACATAGAATTGCCCGGTATAAGTGGAATTGACGCTATCCCGAAAATTAAAAATCTGCTTCCGAAAACACATATTCTGATGCTTACTGTTTATGATACAGAGGAGCTTGTGTTCAAAGCTTTAAGTAACGGCGCATCAGGGTACCTCACTAAAAACAGCAATACCGAAAAAATAACTGATGCCATTCAGGAAGTCATGGACGGCGGCGCACCCATGTCAATGAACATTGCAAAAATTGTAATTAAATCGTTCCACAAAAACACCAACTCTCCTTTAACAAAAAGGGAGACGGAAATACTGGAACAAATATCAGAGGGAAAAAGCAGGAGTAAAATAGCAAAAGATCTTTTTGTGGATCTTGAAACGGTAAAGTCGCACATTAAAAATATTTATTCAAAGCTGAATGTCCACTCCCGCGAGGATGCAATAAAACAAGCGAAAGACAATAAGTATATTTAGTCTGGTATTATTGTTTTCAGCCAACTCCAATTAACCCATAAGAGGCCTCTCAAACCCCAAGCCGCATGGCTTAAAATCCCGTCAAAATGTCACTTTTCCCCAGCTAATTGCTAAAAAGGGGCTTATTATTGAGTAAACCCCGCTTCTAACTTAGTTAAAACCATAGGCTTTTGCTGGTTCATTCCTTAATTTTAAGGTAATATGAAAAAAGCGTTTATCCTTTCTGCCGTACTTGCCTTAACATTTACTGTTACCGCGCAAAAAAAATTCATGGTTTCCGGAGATGTTTTTGGCCGGAGAGTTTTTATAGAAAATAACGGACAGTTCAATTCAGATATCCCCGAAGGGCAAAATGTAAAATACGGTTATATCAATGGCGAGGAGAATGTATATTTTACTCCAACCGGACTAACTTATCTTTTACAAAAGAAGTATCCGTTAACACATCACGAAAAAGAAAGAATGGAGCGGGGTGAAAATGTAGTTCCGAAACCTATCGATAATTTTTATGTGAACATGACCTGGGAAAACGCGAACCAGGATATTCAGATAGTTGAAAGTGAAAAACAAAGCTGGTATCAGTCGTTCGGCGACCTTAAATACAAATCGGACTGCTTTAAAAAAATCACCTACAAAAATGTTTATAACAATATCGACATAGAATATGTTTTTACTGGCGATAAATCACATGGAATAAAGTATAATGTAATACTACATCCCGGCGCGAATATCAGTGATGTGAAAATTAAGTATTCGGGCGATATAAAAAATATTTCTCTTAAAAAGGGAGATGTTATTATCAAAACCCCTCTGGAAGATATTATTGAACATGCTCCGCAAAGCTTTCAGGACAATGCACCCGTTGAATCGGCGTTTTCGGTAAACAATGGTTTAATCGGATTTTCTTTCGCTAATGGATATGATGCTTCACGTGAACTTGTAATTGATCCATGGGTTTCAAATATTACTCTGGCAAGTAACAACTTTGGCTTTGACGTTGATTTTGATTACGCCGGAAATTATTATGTATGGGGCGGAACGGGTCCGTTTTGCACTTCTAAATACAGTCCTACCGGTTCTCTGTTATGGACGTTCGGTGGAACTGTACCTTCCCAAAGCTGGACTTCTCTCGGAAGCTTTCCTTCTAACCAGTATGCAGGAAATTTTATGGTGGATAAATTTACCGGAAAACATTTTGTAGGAGAAGGTTGTAATAACACTACCGGAACAAGGGTAGTAAGGATTGACGCTAACGGTGTTTACGATAACTTTGTAACAACAGGCAATAACGCGTTTCGCGAGATCTGGGATATGGGCTTTTATTGTACTTCGGGGCAGATATTCGGTTTGGGTGGCTCAACAGGCGGTAACGGTTCGGCAGGAATCGTTAATCAAACCAATGCGAGCATGACCGCAGCTAACTTCACAGGTAACGGAACCTCCGGTCAGGACGTTGTATCTCATGCCATTGATCCTAATGGCGTGATCTTTCTTATTTTTTCCAGCGTGAGTTATAATCCGGTGAACAATGGTATTATGCGTGTAAATGCAGCGTTCAACGGAAACGCATGGTTGGTGCCAAGTACATACAATACATTTTCTGAGGCAGATAATAAACATTACCTCGGCGGCGGTTTACCTGCAGGTAACTATTCAAACGGTTATAACGCTCTTGCAGCCAATGCAAATTTCCTTTACTATTATGATGGAGTTAACCTCGCGGCATACAATAAAACTACGGGCGCTAAAATTGGTTTCACAACAGTAGGCGGTTTAACTGTAAAACAGCAGGGTGGTATTGCGGTTGACAATTGCGATAATGTTTATTTAGGTGGGAATGGTAATATTTTATGTTATCATTTTAACGGAACTACGTTTGCCGCAAATGGCACTATTCCGACAGGAGCCGGCACACCGAGCCAGTATGTATTTGATGTAAAATATTTCGAAGCTTCAAACACATTGTATGTAAGCGGTAGCGGTTTTGGTGGAATTTATACCGCTATAAACAGTGCTACCTGTACTATTAATCAGCTTACAGTAACACCTATGTGTGTTGGAAACAATAATGGAACGGCGGTTGCATCCTTAACAACCAATGTGCCTAGTCCGGTTGTTTCATACTCATGGACCAACGCCAGTAATGTAATTGTTAGTCAAACCAACAATAGCGCGGCGTTAACCAACACTGCAACCAACCTTGCAAATGGTAACTATACTTTATTTACGCAAATTAACGCGCCTTGTGGCCCGGTAAATTCCTTTACATTCAATATTAATTGTGTATGCAGTGTTACAGCTGTATCCAGTAGTTCTTGTACCACTTCAGGCATAACAACCACGCTTAACTTAGGCGCAACAGCAGGCTTTTCCACCGCCCCTTTAACGTATTCATGGACAGGACCAAATAATTTTTCTTCCAATACGCCTAACCAAACTATTTCTACTGCAGTAAGCGGCATTTATACATTAACAGTTATTTCACCCGCGTGTACAGGTGCCGGCACCGTTCAGGTAATAACGCCAAGTCAGTTCACACCTTCCATTATTAATACATCGGTGAGTTGTTATAATGGCTCTAACGGAACAGCCAGTGTAAGTGCGATCACAGGAACGTTCACTGCTCCTTTCACATATACATGGTCATCAGTACCGGTTCAGCAAAACGTGCAGGCAACAAATCTTGTTGCGGGCTCTTATACCTGCGCGGTGACGGATGCACTGGGTTGTACCTATACAGGAAGCACCACAATCATTCAACCTTCGCAGGCATTCTTAACCCTTGCGAATACTTCGGTGTCGTGTAACGGGGGAGCAAATGGCACAGCAACTGTCTCCAATATTCCAATAGCCAATACAGGGCCTTACACCTATACATGGTCAGGCTCCACGATACAAAACAGTTCGCAGGCTACAGGGTTAACGGCCGGAAGTTACAGTTGCGTTTTACAGGACGCTATCGGTTGTTTGTTTACAGGAACAACCGTTATTGTGGAACCAACTTCTGTTTCCGTTACTATTTCTACTAACACCACGCAGGTTTGTGTGGGTAATTCCATCAACTTCACGGGTCAGGCTTCCGGCGGTAATAGTTCATCCTATAATTATTTATGGTCTACAGGAAATACCGGCGCTGCTACTTCCATGTTGGAACCAACAGGAGGTGTCTATACATACACTCTCGTCGCTAATGATGCTAACTCCTGTTCTGTTACAGCTGTTCAAACGGTTACATTTATTACTAACCCTGTTTTGTTCTCGGCGAACAAAGACGTGTGTAAAGGGCTGTCAACAAATTTAGTTGTTAACGGGGCTAATACTTATTCATGGTCGCCCGCTGCCGGATTAAATACAACCTTTGGGGGAGCAGTTATAGCAAGCCCTACAGTAACTACAGTTTATTCCATTGTTGGCAACAATTCATTCTGTACCGGGTTCACCACGGTAACCGTGGGTGTTATTCCGTATCCAAATCCCCAGGTTACATCACCTAGCCAGGAGGTATGTTATGGTAACAGCACTACTATTAATGCCGGCGGCGCGCAGGCTTATATCTGGTCACCTAATTACGCCATCTCTTCCTTGAATTCTCCTTCTGTAACCGTGTCGCCATCCGTAACTACAAATTATACCATTGCCAGTTATAATTTTGCAGGAACTGTGGTGTGTGCCGTTACACACGAAATGATGATCCTTGTGGTTCCGCAGGTAACACCTGTAATAAGCAATAATCAGGTGATATGCGCAGGCGATAAAATTTCCCTTCACGCAAGTGGTGGCCAATATTACAGCTGGACGCCAACCGTTAGCTTAAACTATACAAATACGCCGGTAGTTATCGCTGATCCTACTGTTACAACGGTGTATTATGTAAATGTAGCCAACAATGTTTATTGCCCGGCCACTGCCTCTGTAGTTGTTGTTGTAAATCCACTTCCATCTGTATTTGCAGGTAATGATACTATCTTCAACCTGGACGAACCGATGTTCCTGAACGCGAGTGGAACCGGAACGCTCTCATGGATTGAAGGAGAAAATGTATGGTGCAGAATCTGCCCTAATTCTCAGATCATGGCCCAGCGAAGTAATTGCTATACAATCCAGGCAATAAATAATTATGGTTGTAAAGCAACCGATATTGTTTGTATTGAAGTAACAACCGATTTTGGGGTTTATATTCCTAATATCTTTACTCCAAACGGCGATGGTTTAAACGACGTATTTCTGGTTTACGGATATTCGATCTTTGATGTGACGATGGATATTTTTGATCGCTGGGGTGAGAAAATCTTCACCTCAAAAGATCAAACAATGGGATGGGATGGAACTTATAAAGGGTCGAATTGCAAAACAGATGTGTATGTTTATAAAGTAAGTTACAAAGGCCTGAATGGCAAACGCTATGCGAAGACCGGACACGTTACACTTAATAAGTAAGAGTAGTATATATTAAATTGAAAAGGAAGCCATTAAGCTTCCTTTTTTTGTTTTAATGCAATTGAGTTAAAAATCATTTTATCACCCCTAATTCTTTTCCGATTTTTTCAAACGCAGTAAGGGCCTTATCTAAATGTTCCTTGGTATGCGCAGCGCTGATTTGTACACGGATGCGCGCCTTGTCTTTCGGAACCACAGGATAAAAGAAGCCGATCACATAAATTCCTTCATCCAGTAACTTATCGGCAAACTGCTGAGATAGTTTTGCATCGTAAAGCATCACCGGCACAATTGCAGATTCTCCTTCTTTATAATCCAGGCCAATTTTCTTAATTCCTTCTTTGAAATAATTTATATTTAGTTCAAGTTTGTCACGTAACTCTGTGGTGTTGCTTAAAAGATCAAACACCGCTATCGAAGCCCCTACAATTGCAGGAGCCAGTGAGTTGGAAAATAAATAAGGACGCGAGCGCTGCCTTAATATCTCTATTACTTCTTTTGGTCCTGTCGTAAAGCCACCCATCGCCCCGCCAAGTGCTTTACCCAGGGTGCCGGTAATAATGTCGATGCGTTTCATCACATTTTTTAATTCCACTGTTCCGCGGCCGGTTTTACCAATGAAGCCAGTGGCATGACTTTCGTCGACCATAACAAGCGCGTTATATTTATCAGCCAGGTCGCATATTTTATCCAGCGGCGCCACAAAGCCATCCATACTGAAAACACCATCAGTAACAATAATCCGGTTACGTTGTGCCTGCGACTTTTTTAATTGCTCTTCAAGATCGGCCATGTCGCAATTTTTATAACGATAACGCTGTGCTTTACACAATCGTACGCCGTCAATTATACTGGCATGGTTTAACTCGTCACTGATGATGGCGTCCTGTTCATCAAACAAAGGTTCAAAAATCCCACCATTTGCGTCAAATGCCGCCGCGTATAAAATTGTATCTTCTGTGCCGAAAAACTCTGCGATTTTTTTCTCAAGGGTTTTATGAATATCCTGTGTTCCGCAAATAAAGCGTACGCTGCTCATTCCATAGCCATGCGTATCCATGGCTTTTTTTGCCCCTTCGATCACTTGCGGATGCGAAGAAAGTCCGAGATAGTTATTGGCGCAAAAAATAATGACGTCTTTTCCGTTAACTTTAACGGAGGCTCCCTGTGGAGTAGTAATGATACGTTCACGCTTAAATAAACCGTTGGATTCTATTTCTGATAACGTAGATTGTAATTGCTGTTTTAGCTGGCCGTACATAATAATGATTTAGAGCTAAAATTAAAGAAAAAGCACGGCATGGACTAACGAAATGCTTTTCCACCTGAAACTATTTTTTAATGACAGATGTCGGGTTTGCCTAATTCAAATATAAGTAGGTAATAGCATAATTTTTTTAATTTTACTTCTGATCTTGCGTTGATTTTAAAGATTGGTTTACCTAATTTCTTCCTAAATTTGAACTTAATATGTCGCACATCATTTCAGGAATACAACAGGTTGGCATTGGGGTTGCCAATGTACAGGAAGGCTTCAAATGGTACAATAAAAATTTTGGCATGGATGTGCCTGTTTTTGAAGAAGCCGCTGAAGCCAAACTTATGTTGCCTTATACCGGTGGCAAACCCCATTCAAGGCATGCTATATTGGCAATTAATTTAAGAGGAGGCGGAGGTTTTGAGATCTGGCAGTATACGAGCCGCACTCCTCAGGCTCCGGAATTTAAACCGCAGCTCGGCGATCTCGGCCTTTTTTGTGCTAAAATAAAAACCGATAATATAGGCGCTGCTTATGATCAATTGAAATTGAGCGGAACCAAGTTGCTGAGCGAGATTCTTCCATCTCCTACAGACAAAAAACATTTTTTTGTAGAAGATCCTTTTGGAAATTTGTTTGAAGTGATTGAAGATGATGCCTGGTTTTCAAACAAGGGTCCTTCTATCGGAGGCCCGGTTGGCATGATAGTGGGCGTAAGCAATATTGAAAGATCGATGAAATTTTATTCAGAGATTTTAGGATACGACAAAATCCTTTTTAAAGGAGAAGATAGTTTTGCTGACCTTTCGGTTTTGCCTGGCGGGGCTGTTTCCTGCAAGCGGGCTATTCTTACGCATAGCGAAGCACGTAAAGGACCTTTTTCAAAACTATTTGGCAATAGTTATATCGAATTAGTAGAGGGTAAAAATTATACACCAAAGAAAATATTTGAAAACCGCTATTGGGGCGATCTGGGGTTTATTCATTTGTGTTTTGATATAAAAGACATGAACAGTTTAAAACATTCCTGTGAAAAAAACGGCCATCCATTTACCGTAGACGGAGGCGCTGGTTTCGAAATGGGAGAAGCAGCCGGACATTTTACCTACATCGAAGATCCGGATGGCGCTTTAATTGAATTCGTTGAAACGAAAAAAATTCCCATTATGAAAAAATGGGGGTGGTATTTAGATCTTACCAAACGCGCACCCGAGAAGCGGTTGCCGGATTGGATGTTAAAAGCATTAGGGTTTAACAGGAAGAAAGTATAATCATGCACGTAGGATTATTTTTTGGTTCATTCAATCCGGTGCATATCGGGCACCTGGCCATGGCAAATTACATGTTGTGCTTTACCAATATGGAACAGGTTTGGTTTGTTATCAGTCCGCATAATCCTTTGAAAAATAAAGCTGGTTTATTAAATCAGAACGACCGCCTGCATTTGGTTAACCTCGCACTCGACTTTCATCCGAAAATCAAAGCAAGTAATATTGAGTTTGATCTTCCGCAACCTTCCTACACAGTAAACACACTCGCGCATCTTAAAGAAAAATTTCCTGAACATAATTTCAGTCTGATCATGGGGCACGATAATCTGGAAACCTTTGATAAATGGAAAAACCATGAAGAAATATTAAAAAATCACGACGTGTACGTGTATCCGCGAATAGGAAATCTTCCTTCAAAGTTTGATACACATCCCCGGATTCATTTAACGGAAGCGCCAATCATAGAGATCTCATCTACTTTTATCAGGCGGGCTATAAAGGAGAAAAAGAACATCCAGTACTTTATGCATCCAAAAGTGTGGGAATATGTGGATGAAATGAACCTGTATAGAAAATAAGTTTTTCTCCGGAGACCTTCAACGCGTGTCTTAAAGCCTGGAAACAAATTCAGTTAGCAGTTTAAAAACGTCGGTATAATCTGTTAGCGGCAGTGTTTTTTCTACATCATAAACGTCATGGTACGCTTTTATGCCGCCCATTGTATAGATAAAAAAACATGGAACGCCGGCTTCAGTAAACCAGTAGTGGTCGCTGTTCTGCGCCTTACCACGCTTTTTAATTTCCTTCACCAGATTTTTTTCGCTGTTAACCTGGTTAAGTAATTCAAATTGTTTTTGGAGAATTGCGCCGTTTACCACCATTATTCCTTCATCGCCTGTTCCTAAAAGATCCAGGTTAATAAGGAATTTAATTTTTGTGAGGTCGATTGTTTTGTTCTCTACAAAATAATGTGATCCCAGCAAGCCGGCTTCTTCGCCTGCGAAAAAGATAAACAGGGTTTTATATTTTGGAGGATACTTGTTGTAATGCTTTATAAGATTTAGTAATACACTTACGCCGCTAGCATTATCGTTCGCGCCAGGGAACCAGGTTTTTTTTCCAAGGCCTCCTAGATGATCGTAATGGGCCGAGTAAACAATTGTAGTATCTGTTTTTTCTTTTCCTTCAACGAAGGCACAAATATTCTTGTTGATGTATTTTGTGAGGATTTTATTCTGAATATTTACTTCCGCAGTTTTTAGTTCACCGTAACTTTTATTCAGCAGTTCAACCATGCAGAAATTCGCCGTTGAGGTAGATACGCCAAAGGTTAATTTCTTCTTCAGGGCTACTACCAGAGGCATTTCAGCGTCAGTGGCAACATAGGTTACTGAATCTTTTTTCTGTAAAATATATTTTCCTTTCAATCCGGCGCTGGCTGGATTTAAAATATAATCCTCGCCTGGCTTTAAAAGTTTGTTGTTGATCTTAACTGTTATTTTATCAGGAAAAGTATTCACATTAAAATCAAACCATTGGTAGTACCCTGTAGAAAACAAAGGCTTTGCATCAAGGCGTTTTAATTCTGAGGAAATGTAGCTCGCGGCTTTTTCAAGACCGTTATTTAAATAACCTCTTCCGAAAAATTCTTTTGAAGTAAGTTTTTTTATAACAGCACGCGCGTAAACAGTATCCTGAGCGCTGGAGACACGGCAAGAAAAAAGAACAAGAACAAGATAAAAGTATTTTAGCATTTAGGAATAACGCTTTTTTATGAGCGAATAAAAATAAACAACCACTTCTTCATTGTCCTTCCAATCATAAAGGTCTTTTAAGGAAGCAAGGTAAATTTCAGCATCGGCCCAGGTGGCAAGACTACTCAACTGCTCCAGGGCAATGTTGTACTCTGAATTATTTTGTTTAAACAACTCATTGATGAATCTGAATTTGTCGTTAATTCCGAATGTAAGCGGTGGAAGTTTTATTTCGTTTGCTGGTTCTTTTTCGGTTTTAGGAATAGCAACCTCAGTTTTCTTTTCAGATTTAATTTCTTCTCTAACGGCGGAGATAACGGTTTCTTTTTCACTTACTTTGGCGTGAATATTAAAACTCGGTGAGATCTCTTTTTCTTTTTTCTGGAATTTGTAAACGGCAAGGCATTCGGCCAGTTGGTTGATCTGATGCTGTAATGTTTCGCAATCCGTTACAGAGGGTTGTATGCTGTCATCAATAAACAGTTCAAGCGTTGGCGCCAGTTCCTTCACCTGTATCTGAATCTTATGCAATACTTTTTCCAGGGCCATGTTGTGTATATTATGCTATTAAATTTAGTTTGATTTTGTTACACCTTAGCTTACATTTAAAATTTGTTTTGAACGCCTTTTAAACAATGTTTTTAGAGAACAATAATTCGCAGCGTAAACGTGGATGGGTCGAAGTGATCTGCGGAAGCATGTTTTCCGGTAAAACGGAAGAATTGATCCGGCGTTTAAAGCGGGCCCAGTTCGCAAAACAGAAAGTTGAAATCTTCAAACCCATGACCGATACCCGGTATCACGAGTTAAAAGTGGTAAGTCATAACGGCGTTGAGATTATGAGTACGCCGGTTCCTTCCAGTTCAAATATTCTTTTATTGGCAACCGATGCAGATGTGATTGGAATTGACGAAGCACAGTTTTTCGACAGCGAACTTCCTTATGTGTGCAATGAACTGGCAAAACGCGGGATTCGTGTAATTGCAGCGGGACTTGATCTTGATTATACCGGCAAACCCTTTGGTCCGATGCCTGAACTGATGGCCAGCGCGGAGTACGTTACTAAAGTTCACGCGATATGTATGCATTGCGGCGAGCTAGCATACGTTAGTCACCGTAAAACGAAAGATGAGGGTCTTGTGTTGCTAGGTGAAACGGATAGTTACGAACCGTTGTGCAGATCTTGTTTTAACAAAAACTTTATAACGCGTTAATGTACACCCTTAAGCAAATAGCGGAAATTACAGGGTCGGAGATAAAAGGTAAAATTAATTATCCCGTTAATTCGTTTCTTACCGACAGCCGGAACTTGGTTGATGGCAAAGAGCTTCTGTTTATTGCTCTAAAAACTTCCAAAAACAACGGGCATCACTATATCGCGGAGCTTATTGAAAAAGGTGTGACTTCCTTTCTCATTAATAAAAATGAAATTGATATAAACGTTTTCGATCTCTCTGTAGTTTCATTTGTCATTAGTGAAGAGCCCCTGAGGGCTTTACAAAACCTGGCTGCACATCACAGAAGTCAATTCAACATACCGGTTATAGGTATTACGGGTAGCAATGGCAAAACAATGGTTAAGGAATGGCTTTACCAGCTTCTGAAAAACGATTTCTCCATTTGCAGGAGTCCTAAAAGTTTTAATTCTCAGTTAGGAGTTCCCTTAAGCGTTTTAAACTTAAACAGTAGCCACACACTTGGAATTTTTGAAGCGGGAATTTCTTTGCCGGGCGAGATGGATAAACTGGCCATGATCATACAACCAACTCTTGGCGTGCTAACTTCTATTGGATCCGCTCATGATGAAGGATTTGAAAGCCGCGAACAAAAGATCGGTGAAAAATTAAAGCTCCTTTTGGGAAGCAAAAGAAATATTATCAACGGTTTGAATGAAAACGTAATTCCTCAGAACATTAGGACCACGGCTACGATGGTGGGTGCGGGAGAAGAAGCAGATCTGAAGTTCACATTCAATGACGGACTTTTGAAAATCAGGAAAGGGACTTTAGAATTTGAATTACAAATTCCTTTCAGCGATGAAGCAAGTGTGCAAAATGTTTCTACCTGTATCGCCGTACTATTGGAGCTGGAAGTGTCTGTAGATAAGATCAAGTCACGTGTTGCTGATTTAGCGCCAATTGCACTGCGTCTGGAAATCAAAAATGGCATTCATAATTCTTTAATAATAAATGATTATTATAATTCCGACCTCGACTCGCTGAAAATTGCGCTTGGGTTTTTACACCAGCAAAACAGAAGGCAACATAAAGCGGTAATTGTTTCTGACATTGAACAATCGGGCATGCTCGACAGTCAGTTATATAAGATCATGTCCGAAATGATTGCCGCTAATAAAATTGAACAGCTGATTGGCATTGGAAAAAAGATCAGCGCATTTAAATCTTTTTTTAAGAGCGGCTCATTGTTTTTTGAAAGCACCGAAGACTTCATCCGTAATTTTAAAAGCCTTGATCATAAGTTCAGTCATTCCACTGTTCTTTTAAAGGGTAGCCGCAGCTTCGGTTTCGAAGGAATTGGAAATTTGCTTCAGCAAAAGAGTCACGATACGGTTCTTGAAATCGATTTGGGTAAACTTGCCGCAAATGTCGACTATTTCAGATCATTGATGAACCCCAATGTAAAGATCATGTGCATGGTGAAAGCGATGGGCTATGGCGGGGGGGGGAGTGAACTCGCAAAAACACTGCAGCACCTTGGTGTAAATTACCTTGCCGTTGCTTATGCTGATGAAGGTGTCGAACTTAGACAGTCACAGATTAATTTGCCTGTAATGGTGATGAGTCCTGAACTGGACGCATTTGAAGACATTATTAATTACCGGCTTGAACCAGAGATTTACAGTTTTAAATCGTTGAATGATTTTGTTTTAAAACTCGATAAGCTTGGAATTTCGCAGCCTTACCCTGTTCACATCAAAGTGGACACCGGCATGCATCGCCTCGGGTTTGAACAAAATGAAACAGATGAACTCATAAAAATATTAAGCAATACCCCGCAGATAAAAGTCCAAAGCATATTCTCTCACCTTGCTGCCTCCGACAATCCGGATCTTGACGATTTTACGAGGGAACAGGTCCAGCTTTTTACGTCCTTCTGTCAAAAATTTGAAAAAGCAATATCCTACCCGTTTTTAAAACATATCTGTAATTCCGGCGCGGTGAAAAGGTTTCCCGCCGCACATTTCGACATGATTCGCCTTGGCATAGGAATGCATGGCGTTGGTGTGGATAGTGAAGAGCAAATACATCTACAGAATGTTGGCACGTTAAAAACTAAGATCTCGCAAATAAAAAATGTCAAGGCGGGTGAAACAGTAGGGTATAACAGGAACGGCAAAGCAGAAAAAGATATACGCATTGCAACAATTCCAATTGGCTATGCCGATGGGTTCCCGCGGATACTGGGTAATGGGGCGTTCGGCGTTTACGTGAACGGTATGTATTGCAAGACCATTGGAAATGTTTGTATGGACATGTGCATGGTGGATATTACCAATGTGAATTGCCAGGAACGCGATGAAGTAATCATCTTTAAAAATTTTGATCAGTTACTTGCAATGGCGCGTGCAATGAATACGATCACTTACGAGGTGCTTACGAGCGTGTCAGCCAGGGTTAAGCGCGTTTACGTTCAGGAATAATCGACTTTTTTCTCGAAAAAAAATAGGCCCAGTAGATCAAAACAAACTGCAGCGCAAATCTTCCAATTGCAAAAGACAGATTTGGTGTCCGGTCAATAATCATTTGTACATGAACCGGCATAAACGCCAGAAGCATTAAGATAATGAGAACTGCAGCTACTTTTCTCGTTTTCTGATATAACAGCAAGAGCGCGAGGATAATTTCAGCGGCTCCGCTTAATATTATCAGAAGATAAGGTTCCGGTAAATACGGCGGCATAATTTTCAGATAGAAAGCAGGGTTAATAAAATGGTTGATTCCCGCGAGAAGATAAAGAGCGCTCATTAACCAAAGTGAAATTTTATATTTCATCAGAATTTGATCCCTATTAGTAAACTCAGGTGAGTTGCGTTCGTATAAAGCGAAGTAGCAGCATAACTTTTTTCAAAATAGTAGGGAGAAAATCCATAACGGAAATTAAGTTCCATAAAAAAACTGCTCCGGGAACTGTTGAAGCCATTCTTTTGCCAACCAAATGTGAAACTCACCATCGAATTCATCCTGCTATCAATGAATGGATTTTTAAATTTCAGATCCGCATCATCCGTTTTTACGGTGTTACCATTTTGTGTTACGGTAAGTCGGGAAGGCAAGAGATACCTCAAATGATAGCCCACCATAGCATAGGCACTGAAAAGGCTGTTGTTTTCCCTGCTGAAAGAAAATTTCATTTGCAAAGGCAGATCTATCTCATGAATGAATAAACTGTAGTCATAGGGAAATGTTTTATCGTAAAGCTTAAGACTGTCGGGCTTAAAATAGTAGGACTTAAAATTTACTCCGTGAAAAAAGTAATCTACCCCAAATAAAAAAAAAGTCCGGAACTCACGGTCAAACCGGATCTCTTTTCTGAAACCGGCAATTGCGCTCATTTTAGGAGCAGCATTGGTTGCGTGATTTTTGTTCAACTGGTAAAAACCATAAGCGGGTCCAAAAAATATACGAATGCCTGAGCCCACACTACGGCTTGGCGGAACGGTAAGGCAAAATAATTCCAGCGAGATAAAAACAAAGAGTAATAAAACTTTATGTTTTAACGTCACCATTATTCTGATTTGCGAATAACATTTGTGGCTGTAGCCTGCACGGAGGGCATAATAATGAGGTCATTAATATTTACATGAGATGGACGGCACGCCACCCAGTAAATAGTTTCGGCGACATCTTCCGGTTTAAGAGGCTGCATGCCATTATATACCTTTTTTGCGCGTTCTTCATCACCATCAAAACGCACAATGCTGAATTCCGTTTCCACCATACCCGGATGAATGCCTGTAACTTTAATGTTGTGAGGGAGCAGATCAATCCGCATTCCTTTTGTGAGAGCATCTACCGCGTGTTTGGTAGCGCAATATACATTGCCATTCGCATACACTTCTTTCCCTGCAATGGATCCAATGTTAATGATATGACCTTTTTTATTCAGGATCATCTTGTTTGAAATTATTCTTGAAACATACAGCAAACCTTTAACGTTGGTATCAATCATCCTTTCCCAATGATCAACATTACCATCCTGCAACGAAGAGAGCCCCGCCGCCAGCCCGGCATTATTTACAAGAATGTCAATATTCTGGTTTTCGCCAGAGAGAGATGCTATTGCTACCTCTACTTCTTTTTGTTTTCTTATATCAAAGTTCAGCGTTGTAACCTTAACAGAAAATTTTTTTTCAAGTTGCGTTTTCAATGCTTGCAAACGTTCTTCCCGTCGGCCGGTGATGATAAGGTCATAACCATTCTTCGCGAAAATTTCTGTTGTGCTTTTACCGATACCTGAAGTAGCGCCTGTAATAAAAACTATCATCCTGGTCTATACTTTTTGTTTGTTTAGTTTACTGTTGTTTTTGCTATACCCGAAATAAATTGCAAGGCCTACGATGAGCCAGATTCCAAAACCAACCCAGTTTGCAACTCCGAGTTCAGCCATCATATATAAACAGCTTAACAGGCCTAATAATGGAATTAGGGATAGGTTGCTTCTGAACGCCCACACCGCAAGGGCAAAGGAGATCAGGATAAAAATCCACATTGGAATTTTATGTTTGAACAAGGCCCAGCCCGATTCGTATTTTTGATCTTCAGTGATATCAAGAGTATTTACAAAACCAGTATAGGTTTCTTCTTTCATGCTGCTTAAATAGGTTTCTAAGTCCATGTTGGCGGCACTGAATCCCACGCTGTCTTTTTGTGAGAGTGTGTTTTGTAAGGTTCGCGCCTGATCGGGACTTAGCGTTGTTATAATATCAGGCACACTGTACATCCGCTTTTCGTTCGTTAAAAAGGAAACTGTGGCCTTCTTATTATACGTGAACAAAAGAACTAAAGCTGTTACAATCAGTAAAGGCAGAATAAATTTAGCATTTACATAAGGTGTTTTGAATTTACCTCTGGGAATATCTTTTTTATTTTGCAACACCAATACCCCGCCGCATACGAGAACAAAGGCGAAGAGGGTGCCAATACTGCAAAGGTCGGTAACCATCGTAAGGTTCAGGAAGAGTGCCGGAACGGCCACCACAAAGCCGGTAACGATTGTAGCGAAGGAAGGCGTGCGGTATTTTGGATGAACTCTTGAAAATGCTTTAGGCAATAAACCATCACGGCTCATGCTCATCCAGATCCGTGGTTGTCCCATTTGAAACACCAATAAAACACTTGCCATCGCTATCACCGCACTCACCGCAATAATGCCCGACATCCATTTGAGATCAAGTTTTTCAAATACAAAAGCCAGCGGATCACCAACACTCAATTGATTGTATTTTACCATTCCCGTAAGAATTAGTGCGATGATGATATACAACACGGTGCAGATAATGATGGCCCACATCATGCCTCTTGGTAAGTCGCGTTGCGGATCCTTACATTCTTCGGCCGTTGTAGAGATAGCGTCAAAACCAATGTACGCAAAGAACACAGCTGATACTCCTTTTAAAATGCCCGGTACACCATTGGGCGCAAAAGGATGCCAGTTAGCAGTATCTACATAAAAAACTCCAACTGCAATAACAAGTAAGATGATGCAAAGTTTTATGATCACCATTAAGTTACTGGCGTTTCTCGACTCTTTCATTCCCCGGTAAACCAACGCGGTGATGAGAATAATGATGAGAAGGGCTGGCAGATCTGCAATTAAATGAAGAGGCCCCAGGGTAGGCGAGGTAGTCCATGCGGTATAAGCGGCCTGCAATCCCGCGTCAAGATTAGCGAAGGGCTTGCCACTTTCCATTAAGGATGTTGCGGTGTCAAAACCATTGGAGGCGGTAAGAAAATCCATTTGTATCCATTGGGGCAAATGAATCCCGCCACTTTCAAGAAGGCCCGTAAAATAGTCGCTCCAGGAAATCGCTACGGTGATGTTACCAATCGCATACTCCATAATTAGCGCCCAGCCAATGATCCAGGCTATCAGCTCGCCGAAAGCAACATAGGAATAAGTATATGCGCTACCGGAAACCGGAACCATAGAAGCAAATTCAGCGTATGCAAAAGCTGCGAAGCCGCAGGCAATTGCTGTAAAAATAAAAAGAAAAATTACGGCCGGCCCACCGTCGGCACTTGCCTTTCCAATAGTGGAAAAAATACCGGCGCCGATAATCGCCGCAATGCCGAACGCGGTCAGATCTCTGACGCCGAGATGTTTTGCCAGAGAATTATGATGACTGTCTTCACTTGCATTTTTTAAAATGTCTACTACTGATTTTTTTCTGAATAAATTCATATAGATTAAGCCAATATACGACTAAATTTTAATTAAACTTTTCACGAAAAACGAATTTTATTTTATCAAAAAAGTAAAGCGCCGACATCAAGATAAATACCGCGCCGGGAGCTCTGTAACGCATGATGGCGCCGCTGTTGGGAGTTGTAAAGCCTATGAGGATAAACAGGCTGAGTCCGTAAAAAAGAAAAACAATTCCCGGAAATTTATCTGCGCCTTTGCTGAAGATTCCAACTATACTGATCAGAAAACAAATACAAAGAAGTAGATTTTCAAGTGAGGCAAACTGCTGCATAATACCTTTCGCGTTATAAAAGAAAGGATGCAGGGTTGTATAGTATAAACTTCTCAGGCCAATAATAAAAAAATTGGAAGAACCATTTATTACATTTACTGTTGATCCTGCTTTTGGAAGGATATACACGAGGGAATAAATAGTTGAGGTATCAGGGTTTGACGGGCAGTATAACGTGTCCTTCTGATGAGAATGCTCCCAATATGTAAATGTTACTTTTTCTTTTATAGTATAGTGATCTTTTTTGTTTTTTACTCTTTTCACAAGTGTTGTATCGTATGGGACTCTTACAAATTTCACACTGTCCATTAAAAAAATACCTCCCGTGGAAAGGTCCATAAAATCTTTTTCGCGTTTTTTGGCGGCCTGGAGAATGCCTTGGTCTTTCATTAGAAGTGCTCCGAAATTTACCAGAAGGGTAATAAAAATAAGCGACGACAAAAACCAAAGAGATTTAAACTTTAAAGACCGCTTCTCTAAAATGAAAAATAAGGAATACACAACTGCGCAGTAAAAAAGAACGTAGGGTTTTAAGAGCAAAGAGATAAATAACAGCATTGGTAACATTAAATATCCGCTGATCTTTTTTGGGTCATTTACACAATTCTTAATACACCATAACATCATCCCAAGGAAAAACAATGTGAGGCCTTCCTTGAGCAAACCTCCTGTGTAAAGCCATAAGGTAGGGAAGAGTGTAATTACAATTATCAGGGGAACTTCTTTACGATTAAAAAAAGCTTTAACGGATTTATAAATAAAAAAAGATCCAATGAAACTTAAAAAACAACTGAAAAGGGCATGAACAAAATAAGATTTGAAAGCTATAAAATGAAATAAAGAATGAATTCTAATTACAATGCGATTGTCGTTATACAAAAAGTCTTTAACGGACCCGTTATCCCAGTTGTAGGTTGGTTCTATACAGGTGCGTGAAAAGAAAGAGCCCGGATGGTCATCCTGCAGCCCGAATAGCATTTTCAAATATTCTGTAAAATCTGTGAAGGCAAGATTATTCATTACTACAGAATCGGAATAAAATTTACCAGCGTCCAGTTTTTCGATGCCGCCATAAGATATTTTAAAGAATAGGTAGAATACCGGTACAGCAAGTGCTTTGAGAACGAAAAGAATTAGAATTTGTATTTTGGAAAGGTGCTCGTCTTTAAATACACCAAAAAAAATGTTCCGGTAAATAAGCCAGCTTATAAGTAATGTATATATGATAAATGCTATCAGCTGGAAGTGGTATTAATTATTTGAGGTTGTCAACGATCGCAATCTGCTTGAAGGCTGAATCAAAAGCAAAGCGTGTTATTTTTTTTATACCTGATCCTGAAAAATCAAAAAGTGTTTCCCATTTATTTTCCGCTTCTTTAAATCTTAAGATCAATGGTCCTTCTGATTTTAAAAGGCCTAATGAAGGATGCCAGACAATGTCTTCGTTCAGTGAAGGGTATTCACAATATTTTACTGCCTTTAAAATAACCGTATTGTACCTGTAAAAAGTAACTTTGGCGCTGTCTTTGATGCCATAAATAAATTCGTACCGGTTAATGGCTTTAAAACCTCTTGCAGGACTGCTTGCAATAAAAACATCTGCTGTGTTTCGCAGGCTTACAGCTCTTAACGAATGAGGTTGAGTGAGTTTGTAATACAGTACAGTATCAGAATTTAAAAAAGTAAAATAACCAACCGAATCAAATGAATTAATCTGCATGCCGTTTGTTTTTTGCGATGGATAGCTGCTAACAGTGCCGGTCTTTATATCGAGAGCAAGTATCACCTGTGAGCTGTCTTCGAGAACTACAACCGAAAATATTTTTGTTTTATCCGGACTTAAGGTTGGCGAGTACTCACTCGTTTTTGTTTTTTGAGTGAAGGGCTTTGTTTTTTTGTTGCCAGCGCTGTATACCAGAATATCAGCTTGCTTGTCTTCTCCAATGCTTACATAATAAATGTCTTTTCCGTTTTCTGAAAATGCGGGTTGGTTATCGTACCCAGGTCTGTTAGTGATATTGGTTCCTTTTTGAATTAATAAGTTGTTTTTTTCCTTAACGATTTTAAATAGCCAGATATCGGTATCGGGGAGTTGCCCGAAGCAAATATTAACGCTTAATAAAAAAAATAAAAGCTGCTTAAGCATCCTGCATTAATGGAGATTTAAAAAAGTACCTCCTGAAAATAATAAAAGTAATATAGCCAAAAATAATTCCGTCAATGGAGCCAAGGATCACATCGCTCGGATAATGCGCGCCAATATAGATCCTGCTGTAAATGATCATGAACGGAATCAGGTAAAATAGAAACCTCCTCC
Organism: Bacteroidota bacterium; assembly: GCA_013816895.1. Lineage (GTDB taxonomy): Bacteria > Bacteroidota > Bacteroidia > B-17B0 > Aurantibacillaceae > Aurantibacillus. The sequence goes on along the minus strand of JACDDR010000001.1, from coordinate 66,562 downwards.
TTTTTGGGATCCAGCTGGCGGCCAGAAATAACAGGGTTGTTACGCCTACGGTATTGGCAGCGTGACTGCTGAAGAAGCCATATTTTCCCCCATGATAATCTTTGCCGTCATTATCTTTTAAATAGTGAAGCTTGTCTTTTATTTCAAGGTTATGAGTAGGACGATATCGTTTCACCGCATGTTTCACCGTGTTGCTGCTGATGTCGGTTAACGCAACGGAAATGCAGCAGCATAACAAAAGGGCCGCGGTATTTTTTAACTGGTAACGCTTGTAGTAAAAAAAAATCAGGATAAAGGCAATCGGAAGAAAAATATAAATTTCGCTGTATTGCCACATGAGCCAGTCAAGGGAATCATTGTGCCATGAATTGATCTTTAAAAGCAATTCTCTATCGTAGTGTTCCAGGGGACTGTTCATCCTTTAAAAGTAAAAAAATATAATGGAATCTCTGGCATAATTTAGCGCTCCTTTTTATGTTCCAAAAAACAGGGTGATCAGGATGCGCGCCGTAAACTATAATGCGGGCATCAACCATTCAAAATTTCATTCAGGATTTACCGCAACTTGTCTTGCAAGTGGCCACGCCAGTTTTAGCGATGGCGGAAAAACCGCCTGCAATATTCACAAGACGCTTGTAGCCATTCGCTTTCAGGACGCTTGCCGCAATCATACTCCGGTATCCTCCCGCGCAATTGATGTAATATTTATTTTCTTTATTCAAACCTCCCGCCCAATCATAAATAAAATCAAGAGGTTTGTTCACAGCTTTTTCAAGATGATCGGCATCGTATTCTCCGGGCTTGCGTACGTCGAGCGTTTCAATGCCTGTTTTGTACAAGTCAACATATTTGTCGGCATCTACTGTTTCAATCGAGGCAGTCGCTTTTCCCGCGGCGCGCCATTCTTCGAAGCCCCCATTCAGGTAACCAATACAATTATCGTAGCCCACTCGGCTTAAACGTGTAATTGTTTCTTCTTCACGGCCCTCAGGAGCAACCAGTAAAATTGGAGTGTTGAGATGTTCGATCACCGTACCCACCCACGGCGCAAATTGCCCGTCGAGTCCTATAAACAAAGATCCCGGAATGTGACCGGCTCCGAATTCTTCAGGTTTTCTTACATCCAGCACCAGAGGTTTTTGATTCTGCATAATTTCCTCAAATGCTTCTGCATCCAGGGCTGTAGAACCCGATTTAAAAACTTCTTCAAAATTTTTGTATCCGCTTTTGTTTAATAAAGCGTTCTTCGAAAAGTACTGGGGAGCAGGCGCAATGCCAGTGGTAAGTTCGGTGATAAAAGCTTCTTTGGAAATATTCTGTAACGCGTAATTGGTTTTCTTCTGGTTGCCGAGTGTATCGAACGTTTCTTTGCTCATGTTTTTACCGCATGCCGAACCAGCGCCGTGAGCGGGATAGACAATCACTTCGTCGGGCAATGTCATGATCTTATTTCGTAACGAATCATAAAGCATTCCCGCAAGATCATTCTGTGTAAGGTTTGATTTAATGGCAAGATCCGGACGGCCAACATCACCAATAAATAACGTATCGCCTGTAAAAATGCAATGTGGTTTTTTATCAGCATCCAGTAAAAGAAAGGTTGTTGATTCAAGCGTATGGCCGGGAGTATGTAAAACCTTTAACGTTAAACCACCAATCTTAAATTCTTCGTTATCCTTTGCAATGTAACTTTTGTAAGACGTTTCGGCATTCGGACCAAAAACAATAGTCGCACCCGTTGCATTCGCCAGATCAACATGTCCGCTTACAAAATCGGCGTGAAAATGAGTTTCAAAAATATATTTTAAAGTATCGTTATTTTGTTTTAATAAATCGAGGTACGGTTTTGTTTCACGCAGCGGGTCAATGATAGCTGCTTCGCCGTTATGTGAAATATAGTAAGCTCCCTGGGCGAGGCAATTCGTATAAAGTTGTTTTACTTTCATTATCTCAAAGTTACGGTTTTAATTGTTTTTAATACATGATTTATATCAACGGAATTTCGTTAAATTTACGTCAACAAGACTCTGTAAATATGTCAGATAGAACAATCGAATCCTCCAAAGCGCCTGAACCTGTTGGCCTGTATCCGCATGCACGCAAAGTTGGTAATTTTTTATTTTTAAGCGGAGTAGGTCCGCGCGAAAGGGGAACAAAGAAAATTCCGGGAGTTGAGTTGGATGAAAACGGACAGATTATTAGCTACGATATTGAGGCGCAATGCCACAGCGTGTTCCGGAATATTAAATACATCCTTGAAGACTCGGGGAGCAGCTGGGATAAAATTGTTGATGTTACTGTTTTTTTGACCAACATGAAAGATGATTTTCCGAAATACAATAAGATCTGGGCTGAATATTTTAAGGAAAATGCTCCCTGCAGAACTACCATTGAAATTAATAAACTCCCAACACCTATTGCCATCGAATTAAAAGTAATGGCTACAATTGATTAAGCTGTAAAGTAAAAAGCCCGAAACTCTCCGGGCTTCTTGTTTTATAATGGAAGGCGAACAATAATTAATTAATCGACGCTGCGGTTCCCGGTTTTCTATTTCCGGAAGGAGAGCTCAAGCTTTTTAAAGGTTTAAAAAAGTAAGTCAATCTGAATCCTGCAAAACTCCCGTTATTAGAAAAACTATGTGTGTAATCCTGGTTATCGATTGTATAGTTAACTGTTGCATGCGCAATTGTTGCAAAACCAACGTTACACATTAAACTTGCATTTAACAGCGATCCGTTTTTATACATTTTTTCACGTGCAACAGACCAGCGCAACATCCAGTAAACACCGCCGTTACTTGTAGCGGTACTGCTCATATAATTAACGTTAGAAGGTCCGTCTCCAGCCTGGCTTACACTTTTATTCAACGTTTGACCACTCACAAATGTTTCTGCAAATCCTGCACCAACAAGCCAGCGGGCATTTTTACAATTCGGATTAAATTTATAAAATGCCATCACCGGAATTTCTGCCGCTGCAAACTGACTTTTAACGGAAGAATATTTGCGGTCCTTATTTAATAATGAATAATTCTCAGCAATTCCAAAATCAAACCCAATGGAATGAAACCCCAATCCACTCATAATCATCCACCGCTGGTTAAGATCATAACGGCCAATTAAATCCAGTGCTCCTGATCCAAACTTATTCTGGTTAAAGCGCGCGTTAGCTTCGCTCATGCCTCCATCATAGGTGGCACAGTTTCCCTGCGCGCCCCATTGAACACCTATTCGCCAGGTTTTATTTTCCTGTGCAGCGCCTATAAGACCGATAGCGCAAAACGCTGAGAGTAAGATTTTTTTCATGCGTAGATAATTTTATTAAAGATAAAAAATATAGTGCGGAATTAAAATTTAGAGCGTAGATTTAACACATAGTTTAATGTCTATTTGCATTTTAAGAAAGTTTTTTGTAATTTAGTGATAACCAAAGTTATATGAAAAAATATCTATCCTTTATTCTGTTTATTTTTGTCAGCTCTGTTCAGTTTTTAAGCGCCCAGAGTTTCAATCAATCCAATATTCAGCAGCCAACCTGTTTTGGAGCCTGCAACGGATCCGTAACGTTTACAACAGCAAATTCACAGGGCCCGTATACAGCGGTTTTAAGTAACACCGCATCCTGCCCAAATTCAACCCTTAGCTCTTCCAGCAGCACTGCAATTACCATCAGCGGCATTTGCGCCTGCGCATCAAATTATACCGTTTCCATTTATACCGGATCAATCATAGCGGGAGTTAATTATGTCCAGTTTCCTAACTACGCCACAGCTCCTTTGGTAGTTTCTGTGCCTACGGTTGTGGCCGCCAGTTGCGCTACCTGCTGCAATGGCAGCGCATATATTACTTGGACAGGAGGAAATACAACTTTCACCAATAACCCGCCTTCTTTAAAAATTGATGGTGTAACAATTACAGCTTATAACCCTGCCAACAACCTTTGTGTGGGCTCTCACACGGTATGCGCCAAGGATTCGTCACAATGCGTTGCCTGTAAAACGTTCAGCATATCCTATAATGTAACAACAGGAATTGTGTTTGGCGCGCCGGAAATAAAAAACCATGTAACTATATTTCCCAATCCGGTTTCAACAGAGCTTACTATTGACGCCGGAAAGGATGTAACCATTACCCGTGCCCTTGTTATCGACCTAATGGGCCGTGAAGTAATTAAAGAAACATTCGGCATTAATGGTCAGGGTAAAGTACAGGTAAACGTGAGCTCGCTTCCTGAAGGCCTTTATTACGTGGAGGTTTACGCGGAAAACCGGAATATTTACCGGAAGCGTTTTGCCAAAAAAGATAACTAATCTTTCTTTTTAAAAGGCTTAAAAAGCCCTGTTTTAGAGTATTAATCCCAATTTTTTAGTAAATTCGCTCTCCTATTTTTTAACCACAGATCACTGAGGGACAGAGAAACATTGGATGAACGAGGCCTTCTCTATCATCGGTTGTGAAAGAATAGAGTAATATAATTCAACATGAAAAAGTACCCTGAATACAAACAGATCAATCTTCCGCAGATAAGTAAGGACATACTTAAATACTGGGAAGAAAATAAAACGTTTGCAAAGTCTGTTTCTTCCCGCGAAGGAAAAACACCCTGGGTATTTTACGAAGGTCCGCCCAGCGCTAACGGCATGCCCGGCATTCATCACGTAATGGCACGCGCCATAAAAGATATTTTTTGCCGCTTTAAAACATTGCAGGGTTATCAGGTGAAACGTAAGGCTGGATGGGATACTCATGGTTTGCCAATTGAACTGGGTGTTGAAAAAACATTAGGAATTACCAAAGAAGATATCGGGAATAAAAACAGCGCTAAATATATTTCGGTAGAAGATTACAACAAAGCCTGCCGCAAGGAGGTAATGAAGTACACTGATAAATGGGAAGATGTTACAGCTCAAATGGGTTATTGGGTTGACATGAGCGATCCTTACATTACCTACGATAACAAATACATCGAAAGCGTTTGGTGGCTGCTTAAAAATCTGTATAGAAAAGACCTTATGTACAAGGGCTTTACCATACAGCCGTATTCTCCTGCAGCGGGAACAGGATTGAGTTCTGCGGAGCTTAACCAGCCCGGATGTTACAAGAATGTAAAGGATAGAACGGCTACTGTGCAGTTTAAGGTCGTATCAACTTCGACAGGGTTCCAAACTCTGTCTGGGTTAGGCGGGGAACTCTATTTCCTTGCCTGGACTACGACACCCTGGACTCTCCCTTCAAATACTGCTCTGGCGGTAGGTAAGGACATTGATTACGTTGCGGTTAAAACATTTAACCCATTTAGCGGTACGCCGCAAACCGTTATACTGGCAAAGGAACTGATTGGCAAATATTTTCCTGAAAAACATGCCGATCTTAAATTTGAAGATTATAAAACTGGCGATAAAAACGTCCCCTTCACTATTACAGGTCATTTCAAGGGCTCTGATCTTGCCGGTATTTCGTATGAACAGCTCCTTCCTTTTGTTAAACCGGAAGGCGAGGCCTTTAAAGTTTTATTAGGCGATTTTGTAACTACTACCGATGGTACGGGTATTGTGCACATCGCTCCAAGTTTTGGTGCCGATGACTTTCGTGTTGCAAGGCAAAATGGTATAGCTTCTCTTACCCTGGTAGATAAACGCGGTCGTTTTTTACCCGAAGTAAAAGATAGCGTGTTTTTATATGGCGATGAATATGTAAAGGAAGCCTATTTGTCGGATGCTGAAAAGCAAACGGAATTTGAGAATCAGAAAAAAATACTGGAAGCCAATGGTAAAATAAAAGATCTTAAGGCGTACCTCAGTGTGGATGAACGCATTGTTCTAAAGCTGCAGGAAGAAGGAAAATTATTCAAGAAAGAAACCTACGAGCACAGTTACCCGCATTGCTGGCGCACCGATAAGCCCGTGTTGTATTACCCACTCGACAGCTGGTTTGTAAAAGTTGCGGAAAACCGCGATAAGCTTGTAAAGCTGAATAAAGAAATTAACTGGAAGCCTGAATCTACTGGTACCGGTCGTTTTGGTAACTGGCTCGAAAACGCGCTGGACTGGAACCTTTCACGTTCGCGATTCTGGGGCGTGCCGCTTCCCATCTGGTTAAGCGAAGACCGCAGTGAGGAAATCTGTATAGGTTCTGTTGAAGAACTCCAGAAAGAAATTGAAAACGCAGTGGCTAAAGGATTGATGAAAGAAAATCCTCTCGCCAATTTTAAAGCCGGAGAAATGTCCGCTGAAAACTACAACACCTTTGATCTTCACAAACCCTACGCAGATAGTATTATACTGGAACGAAACGGGAAAACACTTTACAGGGAAAGTGATCTGATTGACGTGTGGTTTGATAGCGGGGCTATGCCTTATGCACAGGTGCATTATCCCTTTGAAAACAAAGAACTGATTGATGACAGAAAATATTTTCCTGCGGATTTTATCGCAGAAGGTGTGGATCAAACGCGCGGCTGGTTTTATACCCTGCACGTAATAGGCGCTTTGTGTTTTGATTCTGTTGCTTACAAAAATGTTGTATCCAACGGACTTGTGCTGGATAAGAATGGCAATAAAATGAGCAAGCGCCTTGGTAACGCCGTTGATCCGTTTACCACTCTTGATAAATACGGCGCAGATGCAACGCGCTGGTACATGATTGCCAATGCGGCGCCATGGGATAATCTGAAGTTTGATCTCGAAGGAATTGCCGAAGTTCAGCGAAAACTATTCGGAACACTTTACAACACCTACGGTTTTTATGCTTTATACGCGAATGTGGATTCGTTTTTAATGGATGAAAAAAATGTTGTTCCTGTGTCAGAACGCCAGGAATTGGATCGCTGGATCCTCTCAAAATTAAACAGTTTAATTAAAGACGTTACTGATAATTACGAAGCCTTTGAGCCTCACCGTGCCGCGCGTTTCATTGAAGAATTTGTAGATGAACACCTGAGCAACTGGTATGTGCGCCTGAGCCGACGCAGGTTCTGGAAAGGTGAAATGAGTACGGATAAAAAAGCAGCTTACGAAACATTACATGAATGCCTGCAGGTAGTAGGACAGTTAATGAGCCCTATCGCGCCGTTTTTTGGCGAATGGTTGTACCAGAATCTATCTTCCCCGGTAAGCGAAAGCGCAATAAAAAATAATACCTCCTTACGCTTCGAATCTGTTCATTTAACTGAGTTTATAAAAACGAATGAAAAAATAATTGATAAAGCACTCGAACAGCGCATGGAAATAGCTCAGAAAATTTCCTCCATGATCCTTTCCATTCGAAAAAAGGAAAATTTAAAAGTTCGTCAACCTCTGCAAAAAATCCAGGTGCCTATTCTCGACAAAGAAATGCAAAGCAGGATTGAAGCAGTGAAAGATCTTATTCTGGCTGAAGTAAATGTAAAGGAGATTGAGTTTGTGGATGAAAGTAAAACACAGATCATAAAAAACCTGAAGCTTAATTTCAAAACTCTTGGAAAGAAATGTGGAGCCAATATGAAAACAGTGCAGGCCTTTGCCCAGGATAATGGTCCGGCTATTATTCATGAAATTGAGCTTACAGGAATGTATAAAATGAATGTAAATGGCTCTGAGATTGTGCTGGAAAGTGAAGACGTGGAGATTATTCCGGTAGATATTCCGGGCTGGAAAGTGGCCAACAGCGGGCCCTTAACCGTTGCCCTGGACATCACTTTAAGCGAAGGTTTAAAGGAGGAAGGCCTTGCAAGAGAGGTGGTTAACAGGATCCAGAACATCCGCAAAGACAAAGGATTTGAAGTAACCGATAAAATTTTGGTTAAAATCCAGCAAAATGCTAATTTAGATACTGCGATAAAGAACAATTTAAGTTATATTTGTTCGGAAACATTGACAGGCGATTTGCAATTAGTTCAGCACCTGTCGGCCTCAAATGCCAGTACTATAGAGGTCGACGAATTGATCACCACGCTTATTTCGATTGAAAAATTAAATTAAACAAACACCAGATAATGGCTAAAAAGAACGATAAAAAAAAGGATAAGAAAGCCAAGCCAGTTAAAAAGGCTTCTAAGCCTGTAGCAAAAAAAGCTTCAAAGCCAGCGCCAAAAAAGGTAAGTAAGCCTGCTGCAAAAAAAGTGGCACCGGCAAAACCTGCTAAAAAAGTTGTCAAACCGGCAGCTAAAAAGCCCGTTAAACCTGTGGCCAAAAAAACGGCAGCCCCAGCAAAAAAAGCAGCAAAACCCGCCCCTAAAAAAGCAGAGTCTGCAAAGCTTTCCAAGCCTGCCGCAAAAGAAATTAAAAAAGTTTCAGGAAAGCCCATTGATGCCATCGCAAAAAAGGGAGCTAAAAAAGCAGATAAGGTAAAAGGCAAAAAGAAGGGCAAAGGCGGCGACGATGAAGACGATGATGTTCCTGCTGAAGAAGAAGACGATAGTGATGTAGACGTTAAAGATGATTACGAAAAATCGGAAGATGAAGATGTGCTGGAAGGCGATCTTGATGAAGCTGGTATTGTTGACCTTGATGGCGGAGGACCTCCTGAGCCGGATGAAGATGACGACGAAGTACCTGAAAAACGCGGTCGCGGACGTCGTAAGAAGAACGAAGGAAAATCACACGGAAACAGCATGGAAGCGTATATCCGTAACCGTCCTTTACAAATTGATATTTCAAAGCCATTGATCAAAAAATCAGGCGAAGCTGCTCCGAAGCCTTTTATTAATACAAAGGACAACCGCTCTCGCTATACTGACAAAGAACTGGGTGAATTTAAAGAACTGATCCTTGAAAAACTAAAAGATGCGCAAACAGATTATGACCTGCTAAAGCAAACCTTAAGCAATGAAGATAATCATGGCACTGATGACACTTCTCCAACATTTAAGTTACTGGAAGACGGAAGCGATGTAATGAGCAAGGAAGAAACCGCACAACTGGCGGCGCGTCAGGAAAAGCACATCATTAACCTGAAGAACGCTTTGGTTCGTATTGAGAACAAGACCTATGGTATTTGCCGTGTTACGGGCAAATTGATCCCAAAAGAACGCCTGCGCTCGGTGCCACACGCTACACTTGGTATTGATGCAAAGCTGAATCAGAACGCTTAACCGAAATTTTCTGCCACGAATTACACGAATCACACAAATTGATTAGTGGAATTAACGACAAATGAAAAAAGCTGAACTTTCAGACTAAGTCGAACAGGATTTAAATTATATTTTCTTTTTAAAAAGCTTATCTTTGGAATCCCTGATAAGCTTTTTTTTATTTTGTTTTCCAGCACAATCAATAAGTACAAGGTCCCCTTCATTACGGTTTTCGCCGTTTTGTTCATCGATCAATTTATAAAACTTTATATTAAACTGCATTATCCTTTGGGGGAAGTGGGACGCGCTACAGACTGGTGTATAATTCATTTCACAGAAAACCCCGGAATGGCTTTTGGCTTTGAATTTGGCGGAGATTACGGCAAACTTACCTTAAGTATTTTTCGCATCCTGGCCTGTATCGGCGGAATGATATACATCCGCTACATTATAAAAAAAGGCGAACACCTTGGATTTGTTTTTTCTGTTTCACTGATCCTTGCCGGAGCTATGGGTAATATTCTTGATAGCGCTTTCTACGGACTGATCTTCGATAGAGGCACGGTACTCGATCCGCATACGCAAGAATATTTGCAGTACGACGGCATTGCTTCCATCTCCAAAAACGGTTACGCGCCTCCTATGTATGGTTGCGTGGTAGACATGTTTTATTTTCCGCTTATCGACGGTCGCTTCCCCGAATGGTTTCCGGTGTGGGGCGGACAAACATTCCAGTTCTTTCGTCCTATATTTAATTTCGCGGATGCTTCTATTTCAATTGGTGTTGCTGTAATTATTATTTTTCAAAAACGGTTTACAAGCAGGCCGTCCCTTTTGGATTCTACTCCGGAAGAATTTACGCTGCCTGAAAATGAACAAAGTCCCGGAATAAGCTAAGCTTGGTTGCAATATGAAAGAAGCAATTTTGTTGATCAATCTTGGAACACCTGATGCTCCAACGCCTTCAAAGGTTGGCAAATACCTTACCGAATTTTTAAACGATAAACGCGTTATTGATATAAATGCAATTGGGCGTTTTATGCTTGTGAATATGGTGATCGTACCTTTCCGAAGATTTAAATCGGCAAAACTGTATTCCAATATCTGGACCAAAGAAGGCTCGCCTTTATTATTGAACAGTATTGATCTCAAACAAAAACTGCAACAGGAAGTTGGGAACAACTATATTGTAGAACTCGCAATGCGTTACCAAACACCGGGTATTAAAGAGGTCCTTGAAAAATTAAGACTGCAGCGGCCTTCTAAAATTCATATTCTTCCCTTGTATCCACAGTACGCGAGTTCAAGTACAGGAAGTACTATCGAAGAAGTGGTAAGGATAATCGGAACCTGGGAAGTAATTCCGAATTTAAACATCATTAGTAAATTTTACGATCATCCGAAGTTTATTGAAGCGCTGCTTGAAGAGGGAAAAAAATACGATCTGAACAAGTATGATCATGTAATATTCAGTTACCATGGTTTGCCTGAAAGGCAGATCCGGAAAGCATCTGCACATTATGGGGGAGAGACTTGCCAGATGGGCGCCTGCTGCAATTCCATTACTAAAAATAACCAATTTTGTTACCGCGCCAATTGTTTTGAAACAACAAGGCAACTGGTAAAAGGTTTAAATATTCCCGCCGATAAACACACAACAACGTTTCAAAGCCGACTTGATGATAAATGGCTGAAGCCTTACAGCGATAAAGTAATTGCTGATCTGGCAAAAAGCGGCGCGAAAAATATTCTTGTGTTTTCCCCGGCCTTTGTGGCTGATTGTCTTGAAACGATTTATGAAATTGGCACAGAGTACAATGAGATCTGTAAAGAACACGGTGGTGAAACAGTAACTCTTGTGAATAGTCTTAATTCGAATGACACCTGGGTAAAGGCGGTTAAGGCAATTGCTTTGGGTTAACTTCCCGCAATAGGCTTATCATCCATCGAGCGGGTATCTAAGGCATCCCGCAAACCGTTACCTACGAGCATAAACGATAACACCAGAATCATAATGGCTATTCCGGGAATGAACGCAAGCCAGGCTTTATCCATTAAAATATAACCATGATGCGCGTTGGTCATTTCTCCCCACGATGGCACCGGTGGTTGCGCGCCTATGCCAAGAAAGCTTAGTCCGGCCTCAGTTAAGATAGCAGCTGCAAAATTACTGGCGGCCATTACTACAACGGGCCCCATAACGTTTGGTAAAATATGGCGCAAAATAATACGCATGTTCCTGAAGCCTAAAGCACGGCCGGCTTCCACAAATTCTTTTTCCCGGATGCTCAGGATCTGTCCGCGCACAATACGGGCCACGTCAACCCACATGGTTAAGCCCACCGCAATAAACACCTGGATAATTCCTTTTCCAAGAACAAGGGTAATAGCAATAACAAGCAGCAGAGTAGGGATGCTCCAAACAACATTAATAAGCCACATGATGAACGAATCGGTGCTGCCCCTGTAATACCCGGCAATAGCGCCAAGCAGGATGCCAATGAAAATGGAGATGATCACCGAAACCAAACCTACGCTAAGACTGATGCGTGTGCCAATCAATAAACGGCTTAAAAGATCACGGCCTAATAGATCGGTGCCTAAGATATAACGTTTGGTTACAATGTTGTTTTGCTGCAGGGTTTTTCTTAATTCAGCAACCGTTTTAGTGATCTTGTTGCTGTTACCAATTTCATAAAACGAAAGCGTGTTTTTTATTGAATCGTATTGTATGGGTGATTTACTATCTACCGCGTAAACCACATCGGCTATATTAAGCTGCGTTTTGGTGCCCTTGTTGTTTTTGTTGCCGGTGTATTCTTCAACGAGTACATATTGCTGTTTGAAAAGATATACGTGCAGGGTGTAAGCGTCGTAAGGATCAAACCTTCCGATGAGCATGGTTTTAAATATGCTTTGATCCGATACCGGGTCGTTACGCCTTGACAATAAAAAGCGGGCGGTAAAGCCTGGATCTTTAATATGAAGCTCTGGCTTCTGATCGTTGGCGTAAGGCGTACGATCGGGAGTAATAAGATAACCTAAAATGGAAATTATACAGGAAATAATGATCACAATAAGGCCCAGCATCGAAAGCTTGTTACGCTTAAATCGTCGCCAGGTTTGAGCACTTAACGACTCAGATTCAAAATCTATAGGTTTTCTTCTGAAAAACACAAAAAGTTACTTCCATTTAGGTTTTAAAAAAAGCGAGGCAATAGCCACCAGTACCGCGTAGATAGGGTAAATACACCCTACAGGCAAAACATACCAGGCCAAAGCCCTATTCTTTAAAAAACGTGAAGCTAAAAATAATAACAAAATGTCAATTAGCAACTTTAAAAGAACAAAAATTAAGCTTAACGACCACTTTTGAGGCACTAAAAAACCGTTAAAGAGACAAAAAAGCCATCCGCAGTTCACTATAAAACTGAGTAAAGCGAGTGATAGATTGAGCTTATTGGAGTTTACCTTCACCTTGGATGCCCATCGTACTTTTTGATGAATAAGTTCACTAAATGAAAAACAGGGATAAGTACTCACTATCGCTTCTTCGCTTTTCAGGTAATTTATCCTCGCGTCTTTGATTTTTTTTACGTCTTCTAAAAAAAGAATATCGTCGCCCGAGTCAATTGTCAGATGCGAATGATAGCCATTTGTTTTTTCGAAAATAGTTTTTGTGAAGAGCAGATTAGCTCCGCTGCAGAGAAACGGTTTTTTATAGAAGCTGCTGCCGGCGTTTAAAACGTTCAGCACTTTGTTTTCAATAGCCTGTAAGGCCCATAGCATCCCGTAATTATCGGAGATGTTTACCGGGCCTATTATGAGGTCGGAAGAAGTTTCACGCTGAAAATCAGAGATGCTTTTAAGCCAGTTATAAGATTTTGTAAAGGTGTCCGCGTCACGGGTTATGATAAGTTCGTGTTCGGCAAACTGCAGGGCGTAAGTAATGCTCTGCTTTTTCCCCTTCCGCGAAGCGTTAGTGATTATTTTATAGTTGATCCCTGAATCTTTGAGAGCGGACTGTGCCTGAAAAACAGTGGAGTCACTGCTGGCATCGTTTACCAGGATAAGCTGGATCCTTGACAGGTCATAGTCCTGCTGAACAATGGTTTTAAGACAACGCCCGATTTTTTTTTCTTCGTTTCGTGCACAGATGATGATGGTAACAGACAAACAACTTTCAAGTTCTTCGTGTGTGCCGGATGTTTTTACGCGCAGGTAGCCGAACGCAAGCCAAAAAACAACGGAGGCGTATGCGCTAAGAACAATGAGCAGTATGTAAAAAACAACTGTCATTTTTTTGAGGCATAGAATTTAAAATCGAAATTTTGACGGATGAGGATAAAGTAACCCGCGATGCTTGGAATAATAATGTTGATAAGCCAAACGGCTACAGACGAGAGTGCTAGTCCGGCGTTGGAAAGCCCTGTTCCTTTAAACACCACAATTGCTACCGCAGCTCTGATTGCGGCTTCCAGGAAGCTGATCATAGGAATGGTGGTGGTAATTAAAAAGTATAAGGCGATACCAAGAGCAATGTCGGCATTAAAATTACCCGCAAAAAGTTTCATGATAATTACCATCTGAAAATAAAAAACAAAGTAACGAAGTAATGATAATCCGAAGAGCTTTAAGAGTTGAACGCGCGTAAATTTATACTCGTGCCTTGTTTCGGTGTTTTGTTTTTTAGAGATGCGCCGTGTTATAAAGTTCAAAACAGCGTCTATTTTAACGAGACTGATTATAAATACCAGGATGACAAGAACGGCTGTGGAAATGGCGGTATAGGCGATCCACAGGTAATTGTCGCCAAAGCTGTTTACTTTGTACGCGAGCGCAATAAAACCAATAAGATAAGTAACACACAACTGAAACATGCCATTGATAAAATGGAGAACGGTTATCTGTGGCCTGTTTTCGGGTTTAAAGAAAATGATCTTCGCAATAAATTCGGTAGCTCTTCCGGGCGCGAGATTACCAAGACAAATGCCGCTGTAAACGGATTGTGTGGCTTTTTTGAAACTTACTTTTTCTACAGGCGCTGTAACCAGCTGCCATTTGTAGGTCTCAAGTCCCCAGTTAACCGGTATAAGAAGAAGGCAGATGAATAAAATGATTGCTCCCTGAAACGAAAAAACGGAGTTGTAAAGCAACTGTAAATTATCGCTGGTGAGATCTCCTTTTAAGCGGAAGTAAACGATGAGAAAGCTCGCCAGTCCTATCGCGATCTTTAAAACAATTGAAAGTATTTTTTTATGCCTGATCAATTGTGCCTAAATTTACAGCTAAAATGGCACAAAACGACAGGATAATTTTAGGTATCGACCCCGGCACAATTGTGATGGGCTACGGTATTATCCATGTGCAGAACAATGTGCTGAAGCCAATAGGGATTGGTGTTATTAAACTTGACAAGCTGGAGGATCATGCGATGCGTTTAAAAAAAATATTTGAACGCACAGTTGGAATAATTGAAGAGTATAAGCCGGATGAACTTGCTATTGAAGCGCCCTTTTTCGGGAAGAATGTACAGTCAATGTTAAAGCTCGGCAGAGCGCAGGGCGTGGCCATTGCGGCGGCGCTAAGCAAAAATATTCCGATCACGGAATATTCTCCAAAAAAAATAAAAATGAGTATTACCGGGAATGGTAACGCCAGTAAGGAACAAGTCTCAGCCATGCTGCAACAAATACTCGGAATCGAGAAGGAACAAAAGTACCTGGATGCAACTGATGCCTTAGGCGCCGCCTTGTGTCATTACTATCAGAACCGCGTGGTATCACCTGGCGGAAAATCCTATACAGGCTGGAAAGCTTTTCTGACGGATAATCCGAGTAGGGCGGTTTAAACGTTTGTTGTAAGATTTATTCCAATAAAACAAACGGAGCCCAGAAAAACGGATCAAATTTTTTACGCATCAAGGTTTGAGTTTGTGTAAAAGCTGTTTTTATATTTTTTGTTGTAATAAGATTTTTATAAAAATTTACCATAAACTCTTCTGTTTCCGCATCGGGCACCTGCCACAAACTCATAATTAAAAATTTAGCGCCGGCCATCTTAAAAGACCGCTGTAAGCCATAGACTCCCTCGCTGCCTTTAATATCTCCCAGTCCAGTTTCACAGGCCGATAGTACAACAAGATCTGTGTTTTGAAGGTCGATGTTCGCTACTTCCTGCGCGGTAAGCACCCCGTCCTCACTACCAGTTTGTTCGGCCTGTTTCCAAACCGCGTTTGCGCCGGCAAAAACTAATCCAGATCGCATTAAGGGATTCTTGGCCTTTATAAAACTCCAGTAACCAAATCCGTTTTCTGTTCTCTTGGCTTTTTCCTTAGTATCCTTGGTTTCTAATGCAGCAGTGACGTTTTCGGTTTCTTCGGGATCAGGAAAAAAGAATCCATGAGTCGCAATATGCAGAATGGTTGAATTAGATGCGTTGGTTTTAAATTCGTTTTCAGTAGCTGTTTTAGCTTCAAATATGTGAACAGGAATATTGCTTTTGTTCAGGATACCTGCAATTTTTTCAGCTTCTGTTTTTGTGCCCAATAAATAATCCCATGCCAGGTATGCGCTGCTGTCATTTGAGGCCATATCATAGCTGTAATCAATACCACCAAATAATGTAACTTTTGTGGTTTCGTTTAAAATGAAGTTTTCAGGTTGCGCTACTTTTCCAGTGCTCGTTTGAATGTTGAGTTTGTAATTATCACATAAGTATATATTGGGTTCTTTATTTAAAGATGCAAAAGCGATCTTATGCAATAAACCGGATGGCGACATGTAAATGGTGCTTACATCACTCAGAGCTTTCTCCATTGGTTTCCAGATGAGGTTGTATAAATTTAAATTAGGAGAATCTTTCGTGCCGTAGACAGTTTCTATATACTCTCTGTTGTTCTCATTAAATTTTCCAAGCAGTTCCTCTAATTCTTTTGCTTTGAACAGCTCGATCATTTCCGGGTGCTTACTACCCGGTTTTACAATCACGGCGCAATAAACAATATCTTTAAGCGAATCATTTGTATTTGTTTTTGGAAAATGTATAAACTCAATTGCCGCATCTTTTGTTTTTAAGCTCTTTTTTATATCCTTCCAGGTTAAACTCCTGGCTTTGTAAAAATGACTGAATAATTGGGAGTTCTTTGCGAGTTCCTTTTCAGCCACATTGGATTTTTCTTCGAGGTCTTTCGCGTTTTTTCCTTCTGAATACAATTTCGCAATTTGTTTTTTAAGGACAATCCAATTGTTATATTGATTTATTAAAGCTGTATCAGAACTGTTTAGAATTGACTTTCGTAACGCGGTAAAGGACTGTAACAATAGTCCCTTATTCGTTAGAGCATTATTATAAGTAAATTCAGTCAAAATGTTATCATGGGATGTTAATACAAAAGAATTGAAAGCATCGTAATCTTTTGAGACACTATTAAAATAAAGCTCCTGTTCGCTTTCTGAAAGGATCGGGAAATTTGATAATATTCCCTTGTTATTGATTTCCAGAATTTTTAAAAGATGTTTTTTTGCATTCGGATAGTCACCCTCCTGTTTATAAATATTACTTAGAAGGTAACTCGCGTTTTTTAAATCGTATTGTTCTCCTATTTCTTCGGCAATTTTATAGGATAGCTGACCGTTTTTTTTCGCTTCAGAAATATTACCCATGATTAATTCAACCGAACCAATGGCGGCATAGGCGGTTGTTACGCCAGACTTATCGCCAATTTCTTGTTTTATGGCTAAGGATTTATATAAGTTTTCCAGGGCGCCGGAATAATTACCCGTATTAGAATATATATCACCAATGTTAAGATAATTATTAGCTTCCCAGTTTTTGTTGCCTGCTGACTGATTAATATTAAGTGCAAGTGAATAGTTTTTTAAAGCCTCCTGGTAATTGTTTTCAAAGTTGTAAATGTTGCCTATATTATTATAAGCTCCGGCAACACCTTGCGCATCTTCTAAGTCCTCAGCAACTTTTAATGAAAGCAGCAAATATTTTCGGGCTTCTTTGTAATTATATTGATCCAGATAAATAACTCCAATACTATTATATGCGGCGGCTGTTCCTTGTTTACTATTTAGCTCGCCGGATAGTTTTAATGAAATAAACTGTTGTTTGAGTGCTTTGGAATAATTTCCCAGTTTACGATTGATAATTCCAATATTGGAAACACAACTTGCCATCCCTTGTTTGTTATTTAAACTAGTATCTATTTCTAAGGCGGCAGAGTAATTTTTTAATGCTAATTCAAAATCTCCCAAGTTTTTGTAGATCTGTCCAATACGGTTATAACATAAAGACATTCCTTTTTTATTATTGTTGTCAGAAAAAATTTTTAGCGCCTGGGAAAAGCAATTTAATGCTTCTTTGTAATTGTCTTTTGTAATATAGATATAGCCAATTTTTTGAAGCGCCTTGGCCAAGCCTGTTTTATCTTCTGTTTCATTGTAAATATCGTAAGCCTTTTGACCGTTTAATAGTGCCTCATCCTGGATATTCTGGTTTAGATAAAAGTCGCTTATTGACAAGTATGTTGCAGCCATACCTTTTCTGTCCTGGATGCTTTCAAAGAGAGCGACAGTATTCAAATAAGCTTTTAAGCTTTCTGAGTGATTTCGTTGCTCTTCGTAAATTTTGGCAATTTGCCGAAGAGTCAAAGCAGCGTTTCTCCGGTCATTCCTTAAAATTCTTATATCGTAAGACAAAGTAAAATTCTTTAATGCTTCCTGGTATTTTTTTGAATCGTAATAATAGATTCCTAGAAAAAATAAGGCTTCAGCTTCTCCGTTTTTATAACCCAATTTTTCAGATAAAGTCCCCGCAATTCTGGCAAAATATAAACAGGTGTCTTTTAAGCCCGATTGATAGGCGCGTTTATTAAGTGAAGTAAGTGAAATTACCTTTGTAGTATCTTCTTTCTTAATTTTTACAACTTCATTTAATGAGTCAAGAATAATATTTTCGCTAATTGAAAAGTACGCGCTGAATGCGAAAAAATAAAAGATCTGTTTTGTCATAAGGAATTAAAATATATAAGTATTAAATACACTTAAAATAATCAAATGCTTCCAGGCAATCTTTGCATTGGTACAAAGCCTTGCAGGCAGTGCTGCCGAACTGCGATATCATTACGGTATTCTTGCTTTTGCATCTCGGGCAGGTTACCGCTTTATGCTTGCCGGTTAAAAAAGATTTATCCGTTGTGCTTTCTTCAGGTGGGGCAATGCCATAGTCTCGCAGCTTTTGCTTTGCCTCGGTGTTCAGCCAGTCGGTCGTCCAGGGCGGATTAAACACGGTTGTAATCTTTATATTTTCAAACCCGTTTTCTTCGAGTTTCTTCCGCACATCATCTTCCATCTGCTTCATAGCAGGGCATCCGCTGTAGGTAGGCGTCATTTTTATTTCCACGCTTTTTGCTTCTATAAAAAGAATATCTCTTATCACCCCCAGCTCAACGATGGAGATCACCGGAATTTCAGGATCCGGAATGGTTGCGAGAAGCTTCATTATATCCTCCTTCTTTTTGATCATACTTTTATTCCTAGCACTGTTATATCATCCACCTGTTCGTTCGCGCCCTGCCATTGTTCAAACCTTTCCAGAATTTTCGAATGAAGCAATTGCATACTTCCGTTACTGTTATCACTCAGGATCGCTTCCATTTGTTTATACATGAATTTCTTTCCTTTTGGTCCGCCAAATTGGTCAGGTAAGCCGTCGGTAAAAGCAAAGAGTTTGTCGCCTTCAAACAATTGCACTTCAGTAACAGTAAAGGGTAAGAGTTTTTCGGTATATAAACCCACGGGCATATTGTTTCCTTTTAATTCTTTTAAAACTTCGTTGTGCAGAATATAAATGCTGTTGTTGGCTCCTGAAAACTGAAGCGTTAACGTTTTAAGATCAATACGCATGATCACCATGTCCATGCCGTCGCGTTTATCTTTTGTTTGCGATGATTTGTTCAGGTTATTAATTACTTTCTCCCGCAGAACTTCCAGGATTTCCTGAGTGTTCAGAATGTTCTTTTCGTTAATAATTTCTCCCAGATAAGAAATTCCCATTAAGCTCATAAAAGCGCCCGGCACCCCGTGACCTGTGCAATCGGCCACGATATAATATAAAAAATCTTTTACCCGGGTGTGCCAGTAAAAATCCCCACTCACAATGTCTTTTGGTTTAAAAAATACAAGAGCGTCTTTCACGTCTTTTTTAATATCATTAACGGACGGAATGACAGCCTTTTGAATGGTCAGAGCGTAGTTAATACTATCTATGATCTCTTTGTTTTTTTCATCCACCAGCTGTTTTTGATTGCTGATGGTTAATTTTTGCCGGTCAGATTCTCTGAACTTTCTGAAAAGAATAAAGGCGAAAATTGCGATAAGAAGAGTGATAACACTTACAGAGAACAGAAGGAGATTTCTGCGCTTGCGTTCAGCCTGTGTTTTTTCGTCAATGCTTTTTTTCTCGAGTTGCAACAGCGAAATTTCTTTTTCTTTTTTATCGCTTTCGTATTTGGTTTGAAGTTCGTTAATGGCTCTTAAATTCGTGTTTTGGTAAATAGAATCTTTGAGGATCAAGCTCCTGTTGGCATACAGATACGCCATTTCAAAATTTTTCAAGTGCTTGTAAATACTTGCCTGCAGTACATAATTCTGGTTAATGAGATCTTTTTCGTTTTGTTTTATGCAAAGCTCTTCAGCTTCTTTCGCACATTTTAATGCCAGTGCATATTCTTTTTTTTCAAGATAATTCTCAGTGAGATTATTTTCTAAAATGGTCAGCGCATAGTTATCGCCAAGCTCAGTGCGAATGATAATAGCCTCTTTAATGGTTTCAATCGATCGGTCTATCTGGCCTGATTGTCCGTAAGTGCCCGCCAGGTTAACCAGGGTGGCGCCAATTCCTCTTTTATGTTTCAAGAGCTTAAATAGTTTCAGGCCTGTGAGGCCATATATTAAAGCGGAGTCATACAGACTTAAATAATTGTACTCACCGCCTATTCTCGCCGAAATGTTGGCGATATTAAATGTGTCGTTTTTTGTTATGCTTATAGCTAATCCTTTTTTAAAGTATTTGATGGATTGCTGGTGAAGATTCATATTGCTGTAAACGTAACCAAGGTCGTGATACACTTTAACGGCGAGTTTATAATTTTTGGCATTATCTGCGAAACGCTGAGCCAGCAAACATTGTTGGAGCGCGTTGCTAAACTGCGAAGCGTCGGCCAGTACGCGTGCATAAAATAAATACGAAGCTGTGATCAGCGAAGTGTCTTTACACGTTCGTGCGTACTTGATGGCAGCGGGCGCAATACGCAATGCCGAATCGTTCATTCCCTTCAGGGTAAAATACCGTTCCAGCTGAAGGGTAGATTTTGCATACCCAAAAGCATATTTTTGTTTTAAGGAAAAATTAAGATTCTGTTTTATGAAGGGATAGGAAGAATCTACTTTGGTTTCAAGAAGATGATCTATCACTTTTACGGTTCGGTTAAACGCAACTGTATCAATTTGAGATTGAGAAGCAATGAGTTTCCAGGCTAGGATAAAAAGTATCGGGAGAAATGTCTTCAAGATTATACCCTAAAGTATAAAAATTGCAGCAATAATCATAATGACAATGATTACCAGGTATTGCCAGAGGTCAATAAAATAGGGAGATAACTTTCCCCAGTTTTCTTTAAATGACATTGTAAAAACTATTTAAAGAAAGAAGCAATCTAATTACCATTTTGCATCTGGGTACATGCGTGGCAAGGCCTGCATTTCAGCTAAGAGGTAAGCAAGATGCTCTGTGTGTAAACCTTTGCGGCCGCCCGTTTGCATAAAAACAATTTCAGGGATAGTAAGGTTTGCTTTTTCAAAAAGATTTTTAACTTCATTTTCCCATTTAGAATAGAAACTTTTTACATCAACCGCGACCCCTTCTTTTATTAAAATTTCATCAGGCTCTTCCACTTCAAAAAGTTCACCAGTGAAGCGCCATAATTCGTTCAAGGCTGTCTGCGCGCGGGTTTTGCTTTCTTCTGTGCCATTTCCAAACCGGTTAACCCAGCTGAAGCTGTGACGTTTGTGATAAGTAATTTCTTTAACAGATTTTGCCGAGATGCCAGCAAGCGTTTCATCTTTTGATTTACTTAATTCGGTATACAACAATAAATCAAAGGCATCTATCATGCATTGCCTTACCATTGTTTTCGCGTAATCGCCATTTTCCTGTTCGCAGATCAGGTAGTTTTTGAATTGCCTGTCGGTTCTGAAAAAAGCAAGATGATCCTCGTTTCTTCCTTTACCTTCAACACGGCCGGCATATTCTAAAAGGCTTTTCCCGCGCCCAAAAATATCAAGCGCAATATTAGTAAGTGCAAGATCTTCTTCAAGAAAAGGACCTTTACTCGTCCATTCACAAAGACGCTGTGCCAATATAATGCTGCAATCACCTAAACGTAATGTGTAATTAAATAATGCTTCCTGTGTTGTCATAATAGGTCTGTTGAGGCGCGGCTAAGTTAATATTTTTTTGAAGACAGTGAATTGAAAAACCTGGTTATTCTTTTATAAATTTCTTCAAAGCATATTTATTTTCACTGAAGAGTTTTAAAACATAAACGCCCGAAACAAGGCGGGAAGTATTAATAGAGCCGCTTCCATTCACTAAAAGGGCCGAGAGTATTTTTTGCCCTAAGAGGTCGTATACTTCAGCTTCTGTAAATAAAACAGGTGTTGAATGTATGACTAGTTTATCTGTAGCTGGAACCGGAAATATTTCGATGGCTTCTTCGTCAGACAGGTTCGCAATACTTGAGGTGACACAATTGTCGACTACAATTTTTGTGGTATCGGAAGTGCCATTGCAGCCATATGCATCGGTAACGGTAACAGCGTAATAGTAATTACCGGGCGTAAATGTGTTGGTAAGCACCAGAGGATTAGAAAATGTTCCGTTACTCCAGAAATAAAATGCGAAACCAGCCGGAGCAGTAAGTGTATAGCCCGCATTCATGCAAATGGTGGGCGTTCCGGCCGGACTGAGAACCGGCATTGAAGCCACACAAAATTTGGCAAGGAATCCATCGCCTTGTCCTCCGTAGTTCGGCATGTAACTTCCGGGAGTGCTGATGCCCGTGGTACTGGTGGATTCACCAGCAAGATAAATTTTTCCGGTATTATCCATGGCCATGCTTTTAGCATTATCATCAGATCCTCCGCCATAATAGCTTGAAAGTTGCAAGACGCCTGAATTTGTGAAGCGCGTGAAATAGGCATCGTAGGTGTTTACCATAGCGATGGCGGGTTGATATGCATTAGGAGTGCTGATGGACATTGTGCTTACCGTTTCGCCACAAAATAAAACATTGAGATTGTTGTCAATTAAAAGATCGCTGATATAATCTGTTTCTTCACCGCCAAAATAGGTGCCCCATAACTGCGTGCCTGAGGAAGTAAATGCGGTTAAAAAAGCATCATCGGAACTGGCTATAGCAACCTGATGCGTGTTAGGCGTAGCAATACCAGTGGAACTGGTGGTATTTCCTCCGATAAATATCGTACCGTTCGCATCAATTTCAACAGCAGCGCCCTGCTCATCTCCTGCTCCGCCAAAAAAGGTTCCCCACAATAAAGTGCTGCCGGTTGAATTAAATTTTGCGATGAATGCGTCCTGCCCGCCGGCACTAAAGGCCTGGTGGCTTGGCGTGGTGCTTAAGCCGGAAAGACTGGATGAAAAACCGGTGATTATTATATTGTTACTCGCGTCACAATCAACGTCCCAGGTTTCTTCAAAGCCACTATCACCATAATAAGTGCCCCACTGCCTTACGCCGGCACTGGTGAATTTGGCAATAAAAACATCCGAAGCCAGGTTGAATGAAGTGCCATAAGCGCCTGGAGTAGCGATGCAATTGGCGGTATTGGAACTTTCTGTGTGTCCGGAAATTACCGGATCACCGTTACCGTCCACGGTAATAGCATAAGCAATATCGTGCTGGTTACCGCCATAGTAAGTAGACCAAATCCGCAAACCGTTAGTGTTGAATTTGGCGAGTACCGCATCGTCTATACCACCACCATAAACCGTCTGGTGAGCGCCTGTACTGGCAATGCCGTTAGGACTCGAGGAATCACCGCACATGTATATAGTGCCATTTGCTTCCACAAAAATGGCGTACAGCGTTTCAACATTAGGTCCGCCAAAATAGGTTCCCCAGATCATGTTGCCATTCGAATTAAATTTAGCGAGGTATGCATCGAAACTTCCGCTTAGTGTAAACTGGTAAGTTCCTGAAGTGGCAATATTTGATGTGCTTAAGCAAAATCCCGCCAGGTAAACGTTGTTAAGGGCGTCTGTTCCGGTACTGGTGCATCTGTCGAGCGAGTTATCTCCAAAATAAGTTCCCCAGATAATATTGGAGGATGGATCTATTATCAGTGTTTTAGAATGATCGTAACTGGCAGAAAAGCTTATATCGCTGGCACGAAGCGAGAAATTTACTTTTTGATCTTCTGTTGGCGAATCTTTGTAGTAACTGAAGGGAATGGTTTCAGCGATATCTCCCAGCGTCGTGCCTAAAATAAGACTACCTGCTTTCGTAACAGATATGTTTTGCGCGCCTTTGCAGTGAAATTTAATGGCATTGAGATCGGCGCCGGGATGAAGTATGATATTATATTTTAAGGGGGAACCGCTATTATTGTTTATGATGAATTCAATATCTGTAAAAGGATAGATGTTCTGGTAAATGATCTTTTTATAGGAGTGAATGTTAACGACTTCTTTCTCTCCGACAAAATAATTCAAAACCTCAGGATTTACATCTTCCGTAATTACCTTGAAGTTTTTACTCATCCCGATAAAATCAATATCCACGCGACTGGCACTTACTCTTGTCTTTAATAATTCAGACATATCCTGGCATTTTTTTCCATGAATGGCAGGCGGCAAATTTTCCGCCCGGAAGAGTTCATAAGAATAACCCGTTTTTCGCAACTGGATATTCATACTTTTTCCGGCATACAGAAAAAGCACGTCAGCGTTGGGTCGGAAATCCTGGTTAAGCACCTGACCATTGTTTTCAGCAAATGCCGCGCTCCTTTTGTTGGGTTGTTCAAACGCCAACAAATGAAGATGAAAAAACAGGGGTAAGAAAAGAGTAAATATTTTCACTAAAAAGATAAATTTGTTTCCTAATCAAATATACTTAAAATGAGGGTAACACGACGCTCTGATACCCGTGTTTTGAGCCAAATTGGGTGAAAAGTCCGTGAAAATGAGTGAACATCCTTTATTAATGAACGGGAAATTTAAGCGTTCGTCTAAAACGTAGTAGATTTGATTAAACTATCATCTCTAATGTATTTAACAACAACACTATTTTCCGGAAAGCGCTCAGGCATTCCAAAGAAAATAAAAGCAGCGGCACTCTTATTAATTTTTGTCTGCGGATTTCAATATAATTCAACAGCCTGCTCGCCCTTAAACGTTCCTACTATAGTTGGTTCGCCTACCATCACAGCAACGCAGCTAATTATCAAGTGGCAGTCTACCACACCGTATTTTTGTCCGGATGTAATTGTGGTTGAAATTGCCTGTAACAGCGCTGCTTTTTCAGGCCTTGCCGCGTATTCATTTACTTCTTCAGTTATGACAGGAGCTGGAACGCCTTATGCTTATCCTACAATGTCTATTAACATTACTCCTCTTTGTCCGGGAACAGTGTACAAATACAGAGCTAAAGAAAAAAACAATGCCAGTACCACCAGCAGCGCCTGGACAAGCAATTTTACCTTTACCACACCGGGAACATTTATTCAACCAACGCTCAACCTTACAGCTTCTCCAAATTCAATTTGTCCTCCTCAAACATCACAGTTAACCGCCAATCTTGTGAATGGCTGTGGCGGAAGCGGCATTACTTATTCCTGGGCTCCGGGAGCAAGCTTGAGCTGCATTACTTGTTCAAATCCTATTGCTTCGCCCGCGGTAAGCACAACCTATACGTGCTGGGCAACCGGCGGCCAGTGGGGATGTTGGACGGCCAGTAATACAATAAACGTTGCAGTTACTACAGTGCCTCCAAATCCGGGAATTATTTCAGCTAATCCCAGTACCCTTTGTGCGGGCAAAAGCACAACATTAAGTTCAACGAGTTATACAGGCAACCTTCAGTGGCAATCCTCTGCCAGTGCGGGGGGACCATTCGCAAATATTGTCGGTGCAACTTCCGGAACGTATGTTGCCGGACCCTTAAGCGCGGGAACAATTTATTATCAGGCAACCGTTGCAGGTTGTGGCTCGACCCTGACAACAAACCAGGTGCAGGTTACAGTTAATCCAAGCCCAACGGTAACCGTAAATTCAGCATCGATGTGCGCGGGGCAAAGTGTTAATCTTACTGCTAATGGTGCCGCAAGTTATACGTGGTCGGCAGGGGCAAACTCAACCGGAGTTAACACTGCATCTGCAGCGCCGGCATCTACAACAGCTTTCACGGTAACCGGAATGTCTGCCGGCTGTACTTCTTCAGCGGTTTCCAATGTTACCGTTATCCCAAATCCGATTATAAATATTGGAAGTAACTCACCGGTATGCGCCGGGTTTAATCTTAATCTTACAAGTACAGGCGGCGGTATATATCAATGGAACGGACCAAACGCTTTTACTTCAGGCGTTCAGAATCCAACTATTGTTGGAACATCGACCTTAAACGCCGGTGTATATAATCTAACGGTTACCACCAGCGGATGCTCTTCTTCCACCAACATTTCGGTATCAATTGTTACACCAACATTAAGCGCTTCAAATACAGGGCCGTATTGTGCGGGGCAAACCGTGGTGCTAAACGGTTCTTCAGCCGTATCGTATACCTGGACCGGTCCGAACGCTTTCGCTTCATCGCTGCAAAACCCTACTATAGTAACCAGTACGACGCTTGCTTCAGGCACTTACACGCTGAAAGCAACCCTTGGTACTTGTACTGCAATAGCAACTACAACCGTTTTAGTGAAACCAAATCCGGTAATTACTGTTAACTCTACATCCATCTGCGCCGGTAACATAGCAACGCTTTCAGCAAATGGGGGAGCAAGTTACGCATGGCCGTCGGGAGTCAATACCACCGGAATAAATACTGCAACTACTTCTCCAGCGCTTACCTCGGCATTTACGGTTACAGGAACTGCAGCTAACGGCTGCACAGCTACTGCTGTATCAACGGTAACGGTATATCAATACCCTGTTGTAAACATTGGCAGCAATTCGCCCGTGTGCCTTGGATTTAATTTGAATCTTACGGGATCGGGTGGAGGCACCTATAACTGGGCCGGACCAAATGCTTTTACTTCTGCCGCTCAAAATCCTACCGTTGTTGGCGTAACTACTGCGGCTGCTGGCGTCTATAACTTAACCGTTACGGCCAATGCCTGTTCCACAACAACCAACATCAGCGTTACTGTTGTTACTCCCACCCTTAATGCTTCCAACACCGGGCCTTATTGCGAAGGAACCGTGCAGCTAAACGCTACCGCGGCATCGTCCTATACGTGGACCGGGCCCAACGGATTTACATCTTCTCTTCAAAATCCAACAATACCAAACAGCACACCGCTGGCCTCCGGTACATACACTGTTAAAGTTTCAATAGGAACCTGTACGGCAATAAATACTACTTCTGTTACCGTTAATCCCTTACCTACACCAAATATAATAAGCAACAGTCCTGTTTGCGAAGCTTCAACCTTAACCCTCCAGGGCTCTGGTGGCGGTACGTATGCCTGGTCAGGGCCAAGTGCTTTTTCAAGCAACCTTCAAAATATTTCTGTACCAAATGTACCGGTAAGTTCGGGAGGAGTTTATACATTAACCGTTACCAACGTATATAACTGTTCGCGCACTGCCACCGCCAATGTTGTAATACTGCCATTGCCTGTTATTTCAATAATTGGCTCTACCGTGTGTATAGGCGGAACGGCTTCGGTAAGCGCAACCGGTGGGGGGTCATACAGCTGGACAGGCCCGAACGGATTTACCTCAGCACTGCAAAGTCCTACAATGGCGGTTCCTAATACCAGCGTGGCTGGTGTTTATAATGTAGTGATCACGGGCACAAACGGATGTTCCCTGAATGGCGCTACAAATGTGGCGGCTTTCGCTTTACCAAATACAACGGCCTGGAACAGCGGACCTGTTTGTTTAGGAGCCCCCGTAACTTTTTCGTCCTCCGGAGGATTAATATACAGCTGGACCGGTCCGAACGGTTTTGTCGCGCCTACCCAAAACACAGGCTTAAGCTCTGCCAACTCGCTCGCGTTCACAGGCACATACACTGTAGGAATTACCGATAGTAAAGGCTGCCAGGGATATGCTACTACTTATTTATTAGTTCGGGATCTGCCACAGGCCAATATAACCGCAACGAAAAAAGATGGCTGTATTCCTTTCTGTTCCTCATTCTCACTAAGTAATAATACAACTCTTGCAAGCGCTATCTGGACTAATAACGGCCTCGGCAATTCATCGGGATTAACTTATTCTGATTGTTTCAGGAATGATGGAAAATATTTAATCACGTCTAACTACACAGATATATATGGATGTAAAAACACCAGCACATTGGTTGTAAATGCATACCCTGTTCCTTTTGCGGATTTTAGTTATGGTCCTGGTAAACCTGTCGAAGAAGAAGAGGTAAGTTTCAGTGATGCATCTCTGGGAGCTTCAATAAATCAATGGAGCTGGTTTTTCGTTAATAACGGCGGGTATACCTCAGCACAGCAGAATCCATTTTATGTATTTCAGCAGCCCGGAGGATACGCCGTTACCCTTATTGTGACTAACAAGTGGGGCTGCAAAGATACTGTTACAAAGCCCATTCAGATTTTCGAAGACTTCAATTTATACATTCCAAATGCTTTCACCCCTAATGATGACGGGCTCAATGATGTGTTTTCACCAAAAGGACACGGGCTTGTTAAATACACAATGAGAATTTTTGACCGTTGGGGTGAAGAATTATTTTCCACAAAGGAATTTTCGATAGGCTGGGACGGAAGTTTTAAAGGGAAGATCTGTCCTGCCGATGTCTACGCCTACAAGATTGTCGCATTCGATCTGCAGGGAAAATCCAGATTGTATGTGGGGCACATAACACTGCTTAAATAAAGAAATTAAATACAAAAGAAAAAGCCTCAGAAGAATCTGAGGCTTTTTTTGTTACATGTGTTTTATAACATCCGGCATGGGATAAAATGTAGGATGCCTGAATACTTTATCATTGCTTGGTTCAAAAAAGGACCCTTGGTCTTCAGGACTACTGGCCACAATGGCAGCAGTTGGTACTACCCATAAGGCCATGCCTTCGCCTCTGCGGGTATAAAGATCTCGCGCGTTTTGCAAGGCCATCTCCTTGTCAAAAGCGTGAAGATTACCGCAATGAACAAAAGGTTGTCCTGCTTTTTTTTGTACAAATACTTCCCATAAAGGGCCTTGAGAATCTGTCATTTTATTTATAGAATTTTAGATTTTTATAATTGTTGATTGTTGGTATTCTACAAATCTGAAAATAATTCATTCAAAAAATTTTATGCCGCGGCATATTCTTCCATTTGTTTTTTACCGTAAGCCGCCGCAGCTTCCCGTACCCATTCACCGTTTTTATGGGCTTTGTTACGTGCTTCAAGACGTTCCTTGTTGCAAGGACCATTCCCTTTAATCACGTTTTTAAATTCGCTCCAATCTGGAGGTGAAAAATCAAATCCTTTTTTAGCTTCGTTCCATTTTAAGGTTTTGTCTGGAATGGTTAGGCCAAGATATTCGACCTGTTCTACAGTTTGGTTTACAAAACGCTGGCGCAACTGATCGTTGGTTTCGCGTTTTATACGCCATTTGATAGCATTTTCGCTGTTAGGACTTTCAGCATCCGGCGGACCGAACATCATAAGTGTTGGATACCACCAGCGGTTAAGCGCATCCTGTGCCATTTCTTTTTGTTCTGCAGTTCCAAAAGCCATATGCGTCATAATTTCATAACCCTGACGCTGATGAAAACTTTCCTCTTTGCAAATACGCACCATTGCGCGGGCGTAAGGACCATACGATGTACGCTGAAGCATTACCTGGTTCATAATAGCGGCACCGTCTACTAACCAACCCACTGCGCCAATATCTGCCCAGGTTAGGGTAGGGTAATTAAAAATTGAAGAATATTTTGCTTTGCTGGCATGAAGCGCATCAAGCATTTCATCTCGGCTGGTACCAAGGCTTTCAGCGGCTGTATATAAATAAAGACCGTGACCACCCTCATCCTGCACTTTGGCCAATAACACAAGTTTGGCGCGAAGACTCGGAGCGCGGCTTATCCAGTTTCCTTCCGGCAACATGCCGATAATTTCGCTGTGAGCGTGTTGTGAGATCTGGCGTAGAAGATGCTTACGATAGTTATCCGGCATCCAATCCTTGGGCTCTACCATTTCGTTTTTGGCGAGCTTGCCTTCAAAAATATCTTCAAAGTTTTTATTTTCCATCTGGCGCTTTTACGTTAACAAATATAGTGTTTGTAGGGCTTTAATCAAAATGCCGAGGCATGTCTTAACCATAATTAGGAGGCCGTTTAAAGGTGGTTTTTCGATATTATTGCTATTTTTGCACCTCCAATTATAAAAAATGTCAAAGTTCAATTCCTTAAAGGTTAAAGATATACGCAGAGAAACGGCAGACGCGGTTTCAGTTGCATTCGACGTTCCTCCAACATTGCAGATCGCTTACCAGTACAAGCAGGGCCAATATATTACTCTGAAGTTTAAAATTGACGGAGAAGAAGTCCGACGCAGTTACAGTTTATGCACCTCGCCTCACAGCGAAAATGAATTACGTGTGGCGATTAAAGAAATACAGGGCGGGAAGGTTTCTACCTATGTGAATAAATCGCTGAAGGTGGGGGATACGGTGGAAGTAATGACACCGATGGGTGGTTTTTATACTTCTCTTAATGGCGGTGTGAAAAAAAATTATGTGCTATTTGCAGGAGGCAGCGGTATAACTCCGATGATGAGTATTTTAAAAAGCACGCTGTATATAGAAAAACAAAGTACCATCACTCTGATCTACGCCAACAGGAATGAAGACAGTACCATCTTTAAAAAAGAAATCGATACACTTGCCGCTAACAATAAAAATCTGAATGTGGTTTATGTGTTTGACGCGCCGAAAGAACAGATCTCCGAACTTCAAACCGGGATGGTTACAAAGGAAAAAGCAAAAGCGCTGGTAGAAAAATTCGCTGGATTGAACGCCGATGAATATTTTATTTGCGGTCCCGGTCCGATGATGGAAAACGTAAAACTTGGTCTTGAAGAATTAAAAATTCAGAAAGAGAAAATACATATTGAATATTTCAGTGCGGTGATAGAGGCAACGGAAAAAAAAGCCGTTGATCAAAATGCTGTTGTGAATAGTAAGATAACAGTTATACAATATGGCATTGAAACCACGGTAGAACTTTCCACGAATGGGCTGAGTATCCTTGATGCCGCTATTGAAGCGGGTGTTGATGCACCCTTTAGCTGCAAAGGGGCCGTATGCTGCACGTGTCGCGCAAAAATTCTGGAAGGTGAAGTAAAAATGGATGCTAATTTTGCTTTAACGGAGGATGAGGTTGCGCAAGGATTTGTGTTAACCTGCCAATCGCACCCTCTTACTGAAAAAGTAATTGTAGATTACGACGCTTAAATTAATCTGCAGCCACGAATTACACGAATTACACAAAGCATGCGTTTGAAATCATTAAGTTTCATTTTACGCATAGGATGAATACTAAAATTTCAGTAGTTAGAAACAACCAATTTAATTTTAGATATGGAATTATTATTGTGTTTTAAAATCAAAAAATAGACGCCAGCGTCTAAACCTTCGCTGCTTAATTCATATTCATTTCCTGAAATATTTCCTATTGTTCGTAATTTTTTTCCGAGAAGATCATAGAGGTTTATTTCAACATCTTCCAGGTATTCATTAAACCGAATGACTGTATTTGCGTTAAATGGATTAGGATAAATGTCAATGAACGGGTTTTCTTTAGAAGTTGATCCTATTCCTACAGTTAAGCACAATGTGTTAGGAGAAATAACCGGCGAAATTACAGAAGGTGAAATATTAAAACTGGTTCCACCGGAAGTTAAGGTGGAAGAAATCTGGCTGACAATAGCGGTTAACGTATTTGTGCCCGAACCAAAAGTGTTTGCGAAATTACACGAGCTGTTGCCCAGGCTATCGGTTTTGATTATTACTGCACTTGTATCATTAGTTGATCCCGGTAAGTAATAACCACTTAACGCGAATCCCTTATCTCCCGCTTTTGCGACTGAGTAACCAAAACCTTGAATGGCCGGGACGTTCATCGACCCATAATAATAACTCCATTGCCTGAGCCCTGAACTATTTACCTTAATAAGCGCGGGCGAATAATTTCCCATGCTGCCTCCTAAAACGTATCCCCCGTCAGGCAGCGACTGAATTGATCGGGCACTGCAATCGCCGCTATTCAATACATACGCTCTTGCCCAATTTACGCTGTTTCCGGTGCTGTCGATATTTAATAAAAATGCCTGAGCGTCACCAAAGGTGCCCGAGCCAACCTTCCCGGTAATAAGGAATTGTTTATTGTTATTTTCAAGCGCTCCAAAGCCAATTCGCTGAAAATTGGAAGCAGACAAAGTAAAATCGTATGTTTTGTGCCATATAAGGTTACCTGAGGGGTTAATATATAGGCTTAAAATAATATTTTGTGAACCTGTTATTCCTGTGCTTCCGGTTAAAAAGTAATTATTCGATGCACTTTTACAAATTGAATTTCCAACATCAGGATTCGAGCCTCCGAAAGCTTTCATCCACGTAGTGTTACCGTTCTTATTTGTTTTAATTATTAAAACATCTTTGTTCCCTCCGCCAAAACTTTCAGTATAACCTGTAACCACAAATCCACTGTCGGATGTTTGCAGTATCGCGTTACCGGCATCATGGGCATTACCGCCGAAAGCTTTAGACCAGATAATATTTCCTACCGCATCAAGTTTCATGATAAAGGCATTTACGCTGTCCGTACCGGTTGTTGCAAAACTTTTTGTTAGTCCGGTTACAGCAAAACCTCCGTCATACGTAGAAATAATATCGGTTGCTTCATCATCTTTAACCCCACTATAAGTTTTTGACCATACAACATTACCCGTTGAATTGGTTTGTATAATAAGAATGTCTTTTTGGAGAGAAGATGAGCTGGAATAGCCGGCCATAACATAACCGCCGGAAACATTGATTATTTTTTTTGTTATTTCTGTACCGGAACCAATATCATAAGTTCTTTGAAAAATTGTTTGTGATTTACATACAAGTATAAAAATCGCCATTAAAGAAGTGATAAGTAATTTCATATTCTATTAATTTAGAATGAAGATACTACAATTTGAAGAAGTGAAAATAATTTATTTACTCAACCCGCTTCCCCAAAATAATAAGATCTCTCTCGATTCCATCCATATTGGCCACCTTTGGAAGATGCGCCCATTTCTCGAAACCGAATTTGTAAAAGAGATTAAGGCTGGGTTCGTTGTGTCCGAATATAAAGCCTAAAAGATTCTGAACTTTAAATTCTCCGCAAACATCAATGGCTTTCTGAAGGCACGCTTTTCCCAAACCCTTTCCGCGAAATTTTTCCTCGAGGTAAATACTTACTTCAACTGTTCCGTCATAAGCCGGCCTTCCGTAAAAAGAATTAAAGCTCATCCAGCCCGCGTATTCATCGTTATATAAAACAAGCCAGAGCGGACGTTTTTCTTTTGAATGTGAATTAAACCAGGAAAGTTTGGATTCAACAGAAACAGGTTCAAGATCTGCAGTTACCAGGCGCGAAGCAACCGTGGAATTATAAGTGATCACAATCTTCTCGAGATCATCCACCACTGCATGTTTAAACATTACCTTCTGCACCTTTTTTATTTTAGAAGTCGTTACTCAACTGGTTAGTTGTTTTCTGAAGAATTTCAAAAGCATTTTCCGCCATCAAATTTTCTTTATCAAGCGTTGGATTAATCTCTACCATTTCGAAGCAAACGATTTTTTTACTCCTCATAATATAGTAAATAAGATTTCCCGCCTCTTTCTCAGTGATTCCGTTAGGAACCGGAGTGCCCGTTCCGCTTGAAATACGTGAATCCATACTGTCTACATCAAAACTTACATAGATGAGATCGCAATGATCAAGATAGTTAAGCGAATCAATAGCCACCCGTTCTACCGCTTTCTTGCGAATTTCCTGCAGATTAAACACTCTTACTTTGTTTTTCTTAATGAGATAATCTTCCTGCGGCTCAAAATCACGCAAAGCGATAAAAACCAAATCATTATAATGGATTTTAGGGCAAATTCCGCCCAAATTCTTTAATTTTTCCCAATATTCAACCGTTTCATCATCCGGTTTGTTCTGTTGTTTGTCGCGATTATCTTCGTTCAATACTACCGAAAGCGGCATTCCGTGCATGTTCCCGCTTGGGGTAGTGTAAGGACTGTGGAGGTCGGCGTGAGCATCAATCCATATAACGCCAAGACGCTTTTCAGGGTAGGCCATACGAATCCCGCTTATAGTACCAAGTGCCGAACTGTGATCGCCCGCTAATACAATTGGGATCTGTTCAGCATGTAATGTTTTCTGAATTTCCTTGGCAATGCGTTCGTTCAGGCTAAAAATGCCTTTAATTCGCTTGGCATAGTCGTGCACTACTGGTTCCAGTAAAAGATTGTTTTCAGTGGGGATTTCAACAGTTTTATAGCGTTTAAAAAAGGGGCTTCCAAAGTCAAGGGCAGCAATCTTAATGGCATCCACACCCATACTGGATCCGCGGGTTCCGGCGCCAATCTCGCTTTTAACTTCGATTATTTTAATGGGTTTTATCATAAATTACAGTATATTCTTATATAATTGGCTTATTTTTGTTTAAGTAAATGAGTTACTTCAATTTTTAATTTACAAACCAACTCACTTAGATTTGCAAAATGGACAATGCTTATTCAACTTTAATCCACCAAACCTTTAACTTCCCGCAAGAGGGATTTGATGTAAAGGATGATGAACTTTATTTTAATGATATTAATCTAATGGATATCATTAAACAATATGGCACTCCGCTCAGAATCAGCTATTTACCTAAAATAGGGTCGCAGATTCAAAAAGCCAAACGTTTGTTTAATGTGGCAATGGCTAAGGTGGACTATAAAGGAAAGTACGTTTATTGCTACTGTACCAAGAGTTCTCACTTTAGTTTTGTGCTGGATGAAGTGCTGAAAAATGAGGTCCACATTGAGACTTCCTCAGCATTTGATCTAAATATTATCAAAGAACAGTTTCAAAAAAAATCGCTTAACAAAGATACATATATTATTTGTAATGGGTATAAGCGCACCAATTACAAGCAGAATATCACAGAGCTGATCAACGATGGATTCAACGTTATACCCGTGCTTGATCACCTCGAAGAGATCGATTATTATACAAAGCACACCAAGGCAGATGTTGTGAACCTTGGAATAAGAATCAGTACGGAAGAAGAACCTTCATTTACATTTTATACCTCCCGTCTTGGTATCCGCAATAGCGATATCATGACCTTATACAAAGATAAAATAGCAACCAACCCAAGATTCAGACTTAAGCTTCTTCATTTTTTTATTAATACCGGAATTAAGGATACCATTTATTACTGGACAGAGCTTAACAAATGCCTCAATATCTATAAGGAATTAAAAGCAGTTTGTCCGGATCTTAACTCCCTCAACATCGGCGGTGGCATGCCAATACGTAATTCACTGGGTTTTGAATACGATTACGAATACATGATAGAAGAAATTGTGGAGCAGATAAAAATGTTTTGCAAGGATAATGATTTGGACGAGCCGGATATTTTTACGGAGTTTGGATCCTTTACAGTAGGCGAAAGCGGCGCTACTTTATATTCCATCATCGATCAGAAACAACAGAACGACCGGGAAATGTGGTACATGATTGACAGTTCTTTTATTACCACCCTGCCTGATACATGGGGAATTAATCAGCGTTTTATTTTGCTTGCAGTGAACAACTGGAACAGGCCCTATGTTGCCGTGAACCTTGGGGGCCTCACCTGCGACAGCATGGATTATTACAATACCGAGGCACATACCAACCAGGTGTTTTTGCCCAAGGTTGAAAAGACCGACAAAAAGCCCATGTACGTTGGATTTTTTCACACCGGGGCTTATCAGGAAGCGTTAAGCGGATATGGCGGAACGCAGCATTGTTTGATTCCCGCGCCGAAACATGTTTTGATCGACCGTGACGAAGACGGAGAAATTTCAACACGCCTTTTTGCAAAAGAGCAGAGCTACAAGAGTATGTTGAAAATACTGGGTTACTGAAGAAGTTATTTGTTATTCGTTAATAGTTATCTTTTGGATGTAAGGAAGAGTTAACGAATAACCAATAACTTTTAACTTCATTGTCTGTTAACTTCTTTTTGAAATCTTTAACTTAAATCTTTTTGAAACGTAGATTTTACGTGGCTTTCTTGTTATCTTTACATATCTTATTCTCTTAGAATTTTATGGCATTATTCGATTTTTTAACCCAGGACATAGCGATTGACTTAGGCACGGCAAACACAATTATAATCAGTAATGATAAGGTGGTGGTTGATGAGCCAAGTATTGTCGCGGTTGATCGTACAACCGGTCGGGTAATTGCTGTAGGCAGATACGCGCAGATGATGCACGGTAAAACGCATGAGAATATCAAAACCATTCGTCCTCTGAAAGACGGAGTGATTGCGGATTTTCAGGCGGCAGAAGAAATGATCAAAGGAATGATCAAGATGATTAATCCCGGAAGCCGTTTCTTTAAACCTTCGCTGAGAATGGTAATTTGTATTCCGAGCGGTATCACAGAGGTTGAAAAACGTGCGGTGCGAGATAGCGCTGAACACGCTGGCGCGAAAGAAGTTTACATGATCCATGAACCAATGGCAGCTGCAATTGGTATGGGCATTGATGTGGAAGAGCCGATGGGGAATATGATCATTGACATCGGAGGTGGTACTTCCGAGATCGCGGTTATAGCACTCGGTGGTATTGTTTGCGATAAATCCATCCGCATTGCGGGAGATGATTTTAATGCCAATATTGAAGAATACATGCGTCGCCAGCACAATATTTTAATTGGCGAACGTTCTGCAGAACGCGTAAAAATTGAAGTGGGAGCGGCCATGACAGAGATTGAAAATCCTCCGGCTGACTTCGCAGTACAGGGCAGGGATTTAATGAGTGGTATTCCTAAAGAAGTTTATATCAGTTATGTTGAGATTGCACACTGCCTCGATAAATCTATTTCCAAGATCGAAGAAGCGATTCTGAACGCCCTGGAAATGACGCCTCCGGAGCTTGCTGCGGATATTTACCGTAAAGGTATTTACATGGCAGGCGGCGGATCTTTACTTCGCGGTTTGGATAAACGCATCTCAATGAAAACAAAATTACCTGTGCACGTGTGTGAAGACCCTCTCCGTGCAGTTGCCAGAGGCACCGGTATTGCACTCAAAAATGTTCATAAATTCCCGTTCCTGATCAAATAAAAAAAGTCTCTCCTTTGTAGATTTACCTTGAGCCGACAAATGGTTCGCCAATTAATTTCCTTAATTTTTTACCGTGAGAAATCTTCTTGCATTTGTAATAAAACATAATTTCATTTTTATGTTTATTTTGTTGCAGGCGGCTTGCGTGTTGTTGATGGTGCGTAACAAAGGTTATCAGGGCTCACACGTTTTAAATTCTTCAAATAAAGTTGTCGGCAACGTATATACCGCTGCTGCCAATACAAAAGAATACTTTTCACTCAAACGTGAAAACGATATCCTTGCCAGGGAAAATTCCATTCTGAGGACTCTTCTGAAAAGTAATTATAATGTAATTCCGCTAAGTGTTTACGAAAAACTCGATACGCTTTATAAGCAGCAATACTCTTGCCTGAGCGCTAAGGTGGTTAACTCCAGTGTCAACAAACGTCGTAATTACTTAACGCTTAATATCGGAACGGAACAGGGAATAGGACATGACATGGCGGTAATGAGCAGCGATGGCATTGTGGGGATCGTTACTGATGCTTCTTCTAATTTCTCCAGTGTAATGAGTATTCTTCATAAAGATGTGCGTGTAAACTGTCAGCTAAAAAAAGACGGAAGCTATGGCCCTTTAATATGGGATGGAAAAGATTACCGCTATTGCCTGCTTACAGATATTCCTACACACGCAAAAATAAAGGCGGGAGATACTGTTATTACCAGTGAATTGTCGGGCATTTTTCCGGAAGGAATTATGGTAGGCATCGTGGATAGTTACGAGAGACGCCAGAACGAAGGGTTCTTTACTGTGAAGGTGAAGCTCAGCACCGATCTCAAAAAAGTTAACCACGTTTATATTATTAAAAATAAATTTAAAGGTGAACGCGACTCACTTGAAAAAATGACGCAGAAGCAAGTTGACGACTGAGATCATAAAAAATATTTTCCGGTTTATTTTTTTAATCCTCCTGCAGGTATTGATTATCCAGAACATTCAGCTGGGTAGTTATATTATTTTGCTTCCATATGTCCTCGCTATTATTCTGCTTCCTTTCGAAACCCCAAAAATGATGTTGCTTATTTCTTCTTTTTTTCTTGGGGTAATTATCGATTTCTTTTTTGATTCTTCGGGGCTGCATGCTTCAGCTTGTACCGTGATGGGGTTTTCGAGGTATTATGTTTTAAAATTTATTTCTCCGCGCGAGGGTTATGACGCGGGTGTACACCCCTGCGTGGAAGATATGGGCCTGGCCTGGTTCCTGAGTTATGCGGGCACGCTGGTGCTGATCCATCATCTTTTCTTTTTTTATATGGAAGTATTCAGATTTTCAGAATTTTTTCACATTCTTCTGCGCGTTGTTTTAAGCAGCATTGGTACCTTTGGTCTGATCTACCTGTTACAGTTTCTTTTTTATTATAAAAAACGAAGGTCATGAGCAACGTTCAGCTTTCGGACAGGAAATTTATGATTGGCGGATTTTTCTGCCTCATCGCCTTAATTTATATTGTGCGGCTTTTTTATATCCAGGTGATCGACGATCAGT
This sequence comes from Bacteroidota bacterium, assembly GCA_013816895.1. Taxonomy (GTDB): domain Bacteria; phylum Bacteroidota; class Bacteroidia; order B-17B0; family Aurantibacillaceae; genus Aurantibacillus. Next base: position 28,335 of record JACDDR010000001.1, on the reverse strand, counting down.
ATAAACTTGCGGCAGATAATAACGCGCTTCGTAAAATGACAGAATATCCGGTGCGCGGTTATATTTTTGATCGCAAGGGTAAGTTGCTGGTGCAGAACGAACCATCCTATGACCTCATGATTATCCCAAAAGAAACTAAAGGATGTGATACGTTCGCCTTGTGTGAAGTTTTACAGATTAATAAAATAGAATATCTCAGGAGGTTTAAAAAGGCCTGCCAGGCACCCAATTCTCCCCGAAAGGAAAGTGTTTTCGAAAAGCAAATGTCGGCACCAACATACGCCGCGCTGCAGGAAAAGTTATACCGCTTCAAAGGATTTTTTGTACAGAAGCGAACCGTTAGAAGGTATCCGCGCCCTATTGCCGCCCATTTGCTGGGCTATGTAAACGAGGTAACAAAAGAAAAGGCTGAAAAAGACGCGTACTATCGGGAAGGGGATTATATTGGCATTACCGGGATAGAAAGAAGCTATGAGGAAGAACTGCGGGGAAAAAAAGGAGTTCAGATGGCTATTACCGATGTGCATAATAAGATCATTGGCCGGTACATGAATGGGAAATACGATACGCTGGCCATTCCCGGCAAGCCTTTGTATTGTTCTATCGACATGGACCTGCAGGAGTACGGAGAAAAATTATTGAATGGAAAAAAGGGCGCAGTTGTTGCTATCGAACCTTCCACCGGAGAAATCCTTGCGCTGATATCAGCCCCTACATATGATCCTAATTTATTGGTGGGCGGAAAAGAACGTTCCAGAAATTTTACAAAACTTTATTACGACACCGTTGACCTCCCTTTATTTAACCGGGCGCTCACAGCCATGTACCCTCCAGGCTCCATCTTCAAATTAATTGATGCCCTTATTGCACAAAACGATGGATTAATTAATCGCTCAACTGTTTTCCCGTGCCAAATGGGTTATCCGCCAATGGGAGGCAAGCCGAAATGTCATGCGCACGGGGGTGGAAAAAATCTAACGGGCTCTATATCGGTTTCCTGTAATTCCTATTACAGTTATGTTTTCAGAGAAATTGTTGATCAAAAAAAATATCCCCATTTTATTGATGGCTATAATCACTGGCGCGAAACTGTAAAAACATTTGGTCCGGGAACGCGGCTTGGTACGGATTTGCCATACGATAAGCCTGGCAATGTACCTTCAGTAGAATATTATAACAAAGTATTTGGTAAAAATGGATGGAGGAGCAATACAATTGTTTCATTGGGAATCGGACAAGCTGAATTATTACTCGTGCCGTTACAGATGGCGAACGTTGTGGCTTCTATCGCAAATCGCGGTTTTTATTATACGCCGCATTGTATCAAGGGAGTTGGTCCGGAAAAAGCCCTGGATAAACGTTTTAAGGTAAAGCATTTTGTAGGCGTTCAAAATCCGGAGGCGTATCAGAATGTGATTGATGGCATGCAGGGGGCGATGGAACCTGGTGGAACAGCGTACACCAATCGCCTCAAAGACATTGTGGTTTGCGGAAAAACGGGAACAGCGCAGAATCCTCACGGAAAAGACCATGCCGTGTTTCTTGCATTTGCTCCAAGGGAAAATCCGAAAATTGCCATTGCATGCATTGTTGAAAATGCGGGTTTTGGAAATACCTGGAGCGCCCCCATTGTTACACTTATGATCGAAAAATATTTAAAAGGTAAAACTGAAAGACCTGAAGTGGAAAAGCGAATGATTGAAGCAGACCTTATTCACGATAAAATAAAAGTTCCAGAGAAACACCGCTAATGAGTCGCGATCAGAATACTATTTTTGCTGGGGCTGACAGGCTGACGATTCTCACCTATATGCTGCTCGTGGTACTAGGCTGGCTAAATATTTACGCGGCAGTTTATAACGAGGAGCATCAGAATATTTTCGACACCACTCAAAAATATGGCAAGCAGCTCATCTGGATTGGTGGTTCAACCATTATTGCCATTTGTATTTTGTTGATTGATGCCAACTTTTACACGGCCTTTTCCTATGGTTTCTACGGTTTTCTTATTGCAGCAAATATTCTTGTGTTGTTTTTGGGAAGAGAAGTTAAAGGCAGTAAATCCTGGTTCAGGTTTGGAGATGTTGGTATTCAACCTGCGGAGTTCATGAAGTTTGCAGCTAACCTGGCCCTTGCTAAGTTTTTAAGTAACAGTACCATCGTTGTTAACCAGCGCTTCAGGCTAAGATTAAAAGATCTCATTAAAAACTATAAGAATACTTTTTATGCGCTTGTCATTATCGTCATCCCTCTTATTATCATTAAAATTTTACAGGATGAAACCGGATTGGCAATTGTATTTATTGCCTTCGTAATTGTATTGTACCGCGAAGGTCTTTCAGTTAACTTTCTCATTTTTGGAATCCTGGCAGCCATCCTATTTGTAATAGCGCTGGTAGTTACGCAAATTACAACACTGCTCATTGTATTGGCAGTTATATCGTCGGCCGCTTTTCTTTTCATTCCGCGTAATCGGAAAAGCCTGATTGTTGTTGCCTTGGTTTACATGGCTTCGGCAGGCGTTGTGCTGGGCACCAATTATGTTTACAATCATCTCGAACCTCACCAGAAAGTGAGAATTGATGTGTTACTGGGTCGTGGCACTGTGGATCTGAAGAAAGAAGGCTATAATGTTAATCAGGCAAAGATCGCCATTGGCAGTGGAGGCTTTATTGGTAAAGGATATCTGCAGGGCACACAAACAAAATACGATTTTGTGCCTGAGCAGGACACCGATTTTATTTTTTGCACGGTTGGTGAAGAGTGGGGTTTTTTGGGAAGTACCGGCGTTATTTTCCTTGAATTGTTTTTAATTCTTCGTGTTATTTTTCTGGCTGAAAGACAGCGGTCTGATTTTAGCAGGATTTACGGTTACGGTGTTGCCGTAATTTTATTTTTTCACCTCGCGGTTAATATTGGAATGACAATTGGCCTCATGCCGGTAATCGGAATTCCTTTACCGTTCTTCAGCTACGGAGGATCTTCCCTATGGGCTTTCACCATCCTGCTTTTTATTTTTATTAAGCTGGATGCAAACAGGCTATTGATTTTGCGCTAAAATTATTTGGCAGCTAACCTCATGCCAACAACGTATTTCCAGACAACGTTTGTTTCTTCATTGGTAAGTTAAGTGAGAAAAATAAAATTACAGAAGGTTTAATTTTTGTTACGAGCTGTGCAGCGTAAACGGATGAATGGCCTTCAATAGCCCTTCGTCATCGAACGACGCGGGGGTTATCGCTTCCTTAACACCATAATCGGTGAGCTTACGCTGGGTTGAGGTTCCCATGGCCACTACCTTTTGTCCGGGTAGTATTTTATATTTTCCAAAATAAGCCGAAACATTCGAAGGGCTTGTAAAAACCAGTATTTCAGCGCTCGGAATTTCGAAATCAGTTCTTAAAGTTGTTTTATAAACATAAAGATTAGAGCTGATGTTTTTAAAAGAAAGATGTTTTTGAATGGTTTGTAACGAATCAATAGCCTGAGGAAACAGTACGGTTTCATTTTTTATTATCTCAGCAAAGTCTTTACCGATCTGCGCAATATCAACACCGGCGCCAATAAAGTCGGCAGCGTGGCCGTATGTTTTCAGGAACTCAGCGGAACTTTTTCCCATAACGCCAAATTTTGTACCGGCTTCTATTTCCGGCTGCTGCGAGAAAAAATGTTCGATCGCGTTTTTGCTTGAAAAAAAGATCCATTGTGTTTTTTGTACATTGGAAAAACGAATGGGCGTTATTTTGATAAGCGACTCATGAGCAACTTTATAATGAGTGTCCTGAAGACCTTTTAGTAAAAGACTTTCCGGCTGAAGGTCCTTTGAAATAAAGATGATGGGTTGAAGTGCGGCCGGCGCCTGTTTGTTTCTCATGTATAATAGTACTGCGTAAAACGGGCTGCAAATATACGTTTTTTTAGGGCCTTATTTTAAGATAATCGCCGGTGTTTGATAAGAATTGCTAAAGGGGCCAATAATATTTTTCTCCGGCACAAAAATTCTGTTTGAATATAAAAAATATTGTATATTTGCAGTCTCAATTTTGAGGGACTCGGGGTGTAGCGTAGTCCGGTATCGCGCCACGTTTGGGACGTGGAGGCCGTCAGTTCGAATCTGGCCACCCCGACAACAAAAAGCCTTTCACACTGTGGAGGGCTTTTTTATTTATTCAAAGAAATTTTTCTTTCCCGGAAAGTCAGATGATCAGTAATGGCGCATCTTCAGGCTGTTGCCAGCGCATTTACCTCTGAAGGAGCGGATAAAACATTAAAAAAGATAAACGCTCATAAAAAGGGATTCTTTTTAAGAAAATAGCTTCGATTTAATCGTATTTTTGTTTGCTAATTATGCAGGAACAAATCTTAATTCTCGATTTTGGTTCTCAATACACACAGCTTATAGCGCGTCGTTTACGTGAGATAAATGTTTATTGTGAGATCCACCCTTACAACAAAATACCCGAAATTACCAAAGATATAAAAGGCGTTATTCTTTCCGGAAGTCCGCACAGCGTTAGGGAAGAGAATCCTCCCAAGCCAAATCTCGAAGAAATAAAGAACAAAATTCCTTTGCTTGGCGTATGTTACGGAGCGCAGTTCCTCGCTCATTTTTACGGCGGCGAAGTAGGTAAATCGAATTCGCGTGAATACGGAAGGGCTCATCTCGAAATAAAAGATCCCTCCGACAGATTATTCAAGGGTGTTGCTGATAATTCGCAGGTGTGGATGAGTCACGCCGATACAATTATCAAAATTCCGGATAATTATAAAGTTACCGCAAGTACCCATGATGTGAATGTGGCCGCTTATACCATTGGCGGCGAGGATACTTTTTGTATCCAGTTTCACCCTGAAGTATATCATACAAGTGAAGGATTAAAACTTCTGAAAAATTTCGCCTACGATATTTGTGGATGTAAAGGCGATTGGACACCGGCTTCTTTTATAGAAACAACTATCAGCCTTCTTAAAACGCAATTAGGTGATGATAAAGTTATTTTAGGACTGAGTGGAGGTGTTGACAGCAGCGTGGCCGCCATGTTATTGCACAAGGCTATCGGAACCAACCTCCATTGCATTTTTGTTGATAATGGATTGCTGCGCAAAAACGAATTTGAAAATGTTCTGGATTCTTATAAACACATGGGTTTAAATGTGAAAGGTGTTAATGCAAAAGATCTATTTTACGCGGAACTCAAAGGTGTAAGCGATCCTGAGAAAAAACGAAAAGCAATCGGTAAAGTATTTATTGATGTTTTTGACAAAGAATCCAAACTTGAAAAAGATGCCAAATGGCTGGCTCAGGGAACCATTTATCCCGATGTAATTGAAAGTGTAAGCGTGAAAGGCCCCTCCGCAACGATTAAATCGCATCATAATGTTGGAGGTTTGCCGGAGTACATGAAGTTGAAAATAGTAGAGCCTCTGAGAAGTTTATTTAAAGACGAAGTAAGGAGAGTAGGCAGAGAACTTGGACTGGATGAAGCTTTATTAGGAAGACATCCTTTTCCCGGACCAGGTCTTGCTATCCGTATTCTTGGGGATATTACCGAAGAAAAAATCCGCATCATACAGGAAGTAGATCATATTTTTATTGAAGGACTTAAATCACATAACTTATACAACGAAGTTTGGCAGGCCGGCGCAATTTTTCTCCCTGTTCAAAGCGTTGGTGTAATGGGCGATGAAAGAACCTACGAAAGTGTTGTGGCTCTTCGCGCTGTTAGCAGTACCGATGGTATGACCGCCGACTGGTGCCATTTGCCTTATGAATTCCTTGCAAAAATAAGTAATCAGATAATTAACAAGGTGCAAGGTGTTAACCGGGTTGTGTATGATATCAGCTCGAAACCTCCGGCTACTATTGAATGGGAATAAATTTGAAACATTCTCTTAGAATATTTTTTTTCGCGCTGTCTTGTTTATACTCGCTTGGGTTTTTCGCGCAGACTAAATCAAGCACTGTTCAAACTATTAATGGCGTCAATTATTATATTCACACCATCGAAAAAAAGCAAAGTCTTTATGCTATTTCAAAATTATACAATGTAAGTGTTGATGAAATATACATTGCAAACCCTGAAACAAAAGGCGGTACAAAAGCAGGACAGGAAATAAAAATTCCCGTTAAAGCTAGCACTGTTGCCACCGGCACGGTCAGCGTGAAATCCAATTCGATTGTGCCTCCGGGCGAGTTACCGCTCGATACAACCCGGTACATAGTTTATAAGGTATCAAAGAGCGAGACGTTATATGCCATCTCAAAAAAGTTTAACGTCAGCGAAGTGGAATTGAAGCTCTGGAATCCTTCGCTGATCACACAGGGTTTAAAAGACGAGCAGTTAATAGTTGTAGGCGAAAAGAAAAAAGCATTTGCAACAAACGCCAATTCTGCCACGCGTGATTCCATAAACCCGAATGTAATTCACCGTCCGAAAAAAACAGAATACAAAGTAGCACTTATTCTTCCGTTTAAACTCGATCAATCCTTAAACATCGACCTGAATAGTCTTTTAAAATCCAATACGAATTTTCCACCGGTACCGGCACTGGCAGTTGATTTTTACCTGGGCTTTAAGCGGATGGTAGATTCACTTACTGCGGCCGATTTTAAAGTGAACCTTGATCTGTATGATGTGGATGATAAGGATTCACTTAAGCTGATAAAAATTGTAAACGATCCTGAATTTAAAAAAACAGATTTTATTTTCGGCCCGCTGTACGTAAATGGGTTTAAAACAATCGCTCAGAAGGCCAGGGAACTTGGTATTCCTGTTGTATCACCAATAACACAACAGAATAAGATGTTGTTTAATAATGTTTACGCTTCTAAAACAAACCCTTCACAATTTACTTTACTCGAAAGTCTCGCAGACTATTGCATCGATTCGCTTCTCATTAATAACGCCAACGTTCTTTTAATGACGCCCTTTGGAAACGATGCCCGTGAATTGTCGTATGTAAAAGCGTTCAAAAATTATTTTAACGACAGACAAAAAATGGCTGGAAAACCCGCAAAGGACACCATCCGGATTGTAAAAGGTTTGGCAGGAGTTAAAGGCGCATATGTTCCCAACGTAAAAAACATCATTATCACCCTGAGCAGCAACCAGGTTTTTATTGCCGACTTTACCACACAGCTTGCCATATTTGCGGATAAAAAAGACATCCAACTTTGCGGCTGGGAAAACATGGGGAAGATGGATAATATTGATCAGGAATATCTTGAGCAGCTTCACTTTACTTTTCCGTGCGAAAACAATCTCGCCAATACCAGCGCATACAACACTATAGTAGAGTCTTATAAAGCCCAGCAAAACACATTGCCCGGAAAATATTATTTTATTGGATTTGACATTTCTAATTATTATTTAAAAAATCTGAAAGAAAAAGGGCCCGATTTTATTTTTTCACTCGATAAATTCCCTTCAGAAACAAATTACCTCCGTTTCAAATTTGTACACCCTGATAATACTACGGGCTTTGATAATCGCGGCGTTTATATTTTCAGGTATAACAATTACCAGCTGCAAAAAACAGGATGGAAATAAGCCGTGATACGATATCTGCCTGGTTAAAAGAATTACAGGATTCTATTTGTTCCCAGCTCGAAAAAGCCGACGGCATCGCAAAATTTGAAGAAGATAACTGGACGCGGCCTGAGGGTGGTGGCGGAAGGACAAGAATCATCAGGAATGGTGAGGTGATAGAAAAGGGCGGGGTTCTTTTTAGTGCAGTACACGGCGATGCTCCGGCTTTTTTATTCAAAGAACAGGAACACAGCGTGTCACTTGATAAAGACCTTGGTAAGGCCGGAAATGTGCCACAATTTTTTGCAACAGGGGTTTCCATTGTTATCCATCCAAGAAATCCATGGGTTCCTATCATTCACATGAATATCCGCTATTTTGAAATGCCCGCAAGTAAAAACGGAGGTGCCGGTGTCAGGTGGCTGGGAGGCGGTATTGATCTGACGCCGCATTATGTCAATGAAACGGATACTAAATTTTTTCATTCCGAATTAAAAAAAACCTGCGATCAATTTAATCCTGATTATTATACAAAATTTAAAAAGTGGGCCGATGATTATTTTTTCATAAGTCATCGCAAAGAAACGCGCGGTATTGGCGGTATTTTTTTTGATCGGCTAAATGAAAGTAAAGAGATGTCGTTTCAACAGAATTTTAATTTCTGGAAAGAAGTTGGAAAAACATTTGCCCCAACCTATTGTGAACTCATTAACCGGAATAAAAACAAATCATTTACTCCTGAGAATCAGCAATGGCAGCTACTGCGAAGGGGTAGATATGTTGAGTTTAACCTGGTGTACGATAAAGGAACAAAATTCGGACTGGAGACCAATGGTCGTGTTGAATCGATATTAATGAGCCTTCCAAAAACAGCAGGCTGGGAATACGATTTCAAACCGCAGGAAAATTCTGAAGAAGAAAAAACTTTATCAATGCTGAAGAAGGGGATTAACTGGATTTAGTTTCTGCCTCAGATCCGATAGCAGATTGCCACAGATATTTATTTGAACTCTAAATAAAGGCTTTAAACCTTTCTGTGTAATCCGTGTAATCTTGGGCCTAAACATCCGAAGTAATTAGAAATTTGATTTGAAATTGACAATTTCTAAATTGACAATTTAGCGCCGAAGAATTTCCGTTCATCAATATTTGTGTATTCAATCGTCAATTGTAAATAAGAATATTGTAAATCAACATATCTGAACAAAGCGATTTTGCGTAATCCGTGGCTAAAAGTTATTTGCGAAATTTAAAAATCACGAACATCATGAACAGAACGGGAAGCGAACTGAGTACCATTCCAAAATAACCTTTCGGATAGGTTTCTTCTTCGGAATAATACTTGGTGTTTAAATAAACGTTTATTCCTGCCAGGATAAATCCCAGAATCGCAAACGCGATACCATAAAACATATTCTGGATCCGGAACATGCAGCCCGCGGCGGCGAGACCTGTAACAATGGACAAATAACCGAGTAATTTATATAGAAAGCGATGGCTCATTACTCCACGAAGAAATTCATTAAACGGCGGCGGAGTTTACTCGCGTATTGCTGGTATTGCCAATCGCTATGATTATTGGTGGCATTAATACATTTACCGAATTGTTTGACACGGTATTTCATTTCTTCACTCAACAAATTAAATAACTCAAACGCTTCTTCAAAATCTGAAGCATTGTCTTTTATGCGCGCGAAATGATCTTCTAAACTTTCATCAAGCACCACCTGCGGTTTTTTTCCTTTCCTAAGGGCCATAAGATAATGTTCGCGAACAACAAAGGATTCAGCACTGGAGTTAAGAAAGCGTTCTTTGATTTCGGCCGGCATGTCGTAATCATTCTCCATTTCATAATCCCACTCATCCTTGTAACGATGTTCGAGGTACAAATGCGGAGCAACGAAAACATGCTTCCAGTCAATAGGATATTGCCACAGATTAAATCGGCGTGAATTATTACCGAGATCAATAATATTAAATGTTTTTTTAGTAGGGAGAACACGGCTTCCGCGCCCTATCATCTGATGATATAACGTAAGCGATTTGGTAGCGCGGTTAAGCATTATGGTTTCAACTTCGGGTTCATCAAAGCCCGTTGTCAAAATACTCACCGATGTTAAAATGCCGTCTTTTGTTTTACGGAACCAGTCAAGAGTTTCGGCCCTGTCTTTATCACTGAATGTACTATCAAGATGCCTTACAGGCAGACCTTTTTTCTTTAAGGTTTCATAAACAGCACGGCTGGTTAAAATACCGGCATTAAAGATGAGTGTTTTAGTGCCTTTTCCAATTTCTTCGTAAGCCTCTATCAGCTTGCTCTGCATGATCGCCTGCGTATAAAGCATTTCGTGCGAGCCTACGGTAAACTCACCGTTACTGCCAACGCGCAGGGAACTAAGATTCACATCAAAGGTGTACGTTTGTCCTTCGCATAAATAGCCTTGTTCTATAAGAGCTGAAATACTTTCACCAACAATAAGACCACTGTAGGTTTGATAGAGCGGTAATTTTTTATTGCTGCTTAAAGGCGTTGCTGTAACACCCAAAATGTTTACGTCGTTAAAATAATGGAAAATTTTCCGGAACGAATTATTATGCGCCTCATCCACAATTACCAAACCAATGTCTTCTAAAAACTGGTCGTTCTCCTGCAATCGGTTATTCAGGGTTTCAACAAGTGCGGTAAATGTTTGATAATCGGTTTGATTGGGTAAATCCTTAACCTCGCTGTTGATCACCTTATTGCTGATTCCCAGCTCGGCAAGTACATCAGAGGTTTGCTTGCTAAGTTCAATACGGTGAGTTAATATTAAAACCTTGCGCTTGAATTTCTCGATGTAACGGCGCGCAATCTCACTGAAAATAATAGTTTTACCACCACCGGTAGGAAGCTGGAATAATAAATTAGCGTTTGGGGGCAATTCAATTAAACGCGTAAAAATATTATTTACGGCCTGCTCCTGGAATGGATATAATTTACGCGGTTCTGAGGTTGTAGTACTTTGGTCAATCATAAAAAATGCAACCGGCAAATATACTCTTAAATCAGCCAATTCCGTACTAAAATTTCTTAAATTAGGATTTAAGATTTAAACAAAATTGATTTAGATGTGTTTATACTGCTTTGCAATTAATAGTATCTTCGCTGTTTATGCAGTATCGGCCAAATAATCTTCTTCTTAGCCTTTTGTCGGCACTTCTTCTTTCCTTATCCTGGTACGCGCATTTAAACATCTTTATCTTCTTTGGCTTTGTTCCGCTGCTGATGCTTGAAGACAATTTATCTTATGCCGGAAGCAAACGAAAATTAAAATTATTTGCTTTTGGACTACTCACCTTTATCACATGGAATGTAATGGTAACATGGTGGGTGTACCTGATCCAGTGGGGCAAAGAAGCTGCTGTGCTGGCATTTGTTGCCAATGGTTTATTAATGGCTATTGTTTTTTTAATTTTTTCAAATATAAAACACCGCCTTAATAAACCATGGGCGGCGTGGTTATTATTACCGGTGTGGATCGCATGGGAATACGGACACTCTGTGTGGGATCTTGCGTGGACCTGGTTAACTATCGGAGATTGTTTTGCGTTCAATCACCGGTGGATCCAATGGTATGAATTTACAGGCACTTCAGGCGGTACGTTCTGGGCTTTATTTGTGAATGTGCTGGTTTTTTACACGATTAAAGATTACAGTTCACTTAAATTAATTTCAAAACCTATATTAAAAATAGCTTCGGCAATTATTATTCCTATTCTTATTTCCTACCTTATTTATGTCGTGCGAACGCCTCTCAGCAAAACAGTTAACGCCTGCGAGACAGTGGTAGTGCAGCCCAACATCGATCCTTACAACAGTAAATTTGAAGATGGATTTGATGTGCAATTCAACAAAATGCTCGCCCTTGTGAAAGGGAAGATTACAACACGCACCGAATATCTTGTTCTGCCGGAAACTTTTATTATAGATAATATACAGGAAGACCTTATTCATGAAGATCCCTCAGTGGCGCTGTTTAACGATCATCTTCTCAAACAATTTCCCCGCCTCAAAATTATTGTAGGCGCAAGTACAATGAAATATTACAGGAACGAAAAGGATGTAACAGCCACCTCGCGAAAAGACCACGACGGCATGTACCGCGATTTTTTTAATACCGCTCTTCAGATCGATAAAAAGGGTGTGCAGATTTACCACAAATCTAAATTGGTCCCGGGAGCTGAGCTCATGCCTTTTCCCGCGCTGTTGAAGCCGCTGGAAAGCCTCGCGTTAGACCTTGGCGGAACAACAGGAAGTCTTGGTTTGCAAACCGAAAGAACCAGTTTTAAAGGGAATGGCGATTCACTCGGAGTAGCGCCGGTTATTTGCTATGAGAGTGTTTTCAGCGATTACGTAACAGGCTATATTAAAAACGGAGCTACTTTTATTTTTATTATTACCAACGACGGCTGGTGGGGCGATTCTCCGGGCTACGTGCAGCATCTTAATTATGCGCGTTTAAGAGCAATTGAAAACAGACGGCAAATCGCAAGAAGCGCAAATACTGGTATAAGCTGTTTTATTGATGAGTTCGGGAACATAAGCCAGCCAACGGATTGGTGGAAGGAGGGGGTTATTAAACAGGATCTTTTTCCAAACAGAAATCTCACCTTTTTTAGCCGCTTCGGGGATCTTATCTCTTATTGCTCCGTTGTAT
>JACDDR010000001.1:0-16099 GCA_013816895.1 Bacteroidota bacterium | reverse complement strand
GTTGTATTCACCTTGCTTTTGCTTGTCTTTGGCCTTTACCAGCGGTTTGCAACTAAAAAAAATAGTTAACAATACCGGCTGTTATTTTGCGTTTCCTCACAAAAAAAATGTAAATTAGAGTCTTGTTTTTAAAAAATTAATTTTTAATTGTTTTATGGAAAAATTTGATGTTACTGTTATTGGCGCTGGCCCGGGGGGTTATGTAGCTGCAATCAGGTGCGCCCAGCTTGGAATGAAAACGGCCTTAATTGAACGTTATCCTTCTCTGGGAGGAACCTGTTTAAATGTTGGCTGTATTCCTTCAAAAGCACTCCTTGACTCAAGCGAACATTTTTACAACGCGGTGCATCATTTCGAAGAGCATGGCATTGACATTAAAGCGCCCAAAGTGAATATCAAACAAATGATAGAACGTAAGCGCGGTGTGGTTAAAATGACAGTGGATGGAATTAATTTCCTGATGAAAAAAAATAAAATTACGGTTTATACAGGTCACGGAACTTTTGCTACAAAAAACACCATCGATATTACAAAAGATGACGGTAAAAAAGAAACTATTGAAACCGGCAAAACCATTATCGCAACGGGCTCAAAGCCTTCTTCATTACCCGGAATTGAAATTGATAAAAAACGTGTCATTACTTCTACCGAAGCTCTTGAGTTAACCGAAGTTCCAGGTCACATGGTAATTATCGGTGGGGGTGTAATCGGTTTGGAGTTGGGCAGCGTGTATGCCCGTCTCGGAAGCAAAATTACTGTTGTGGAATTTATGGATCGTATTATTCCGGGTATGGATGGCGCGTTGAGCAAAGAGCTGCAGCGCGTTCTGAAAAAGAATTTAGGATTCGAGTTTCTGTTCAAGCATAAAGTTACAGGCGTTAAAACTACTGGCAAAGAGGTAACCGTTAGCGCCATGAATTCCAAAGATGAGAAAGTTGAAATTAAAGGGGATTATTGTTTAGTAGCAGTTGGTCGTCGTCCTTACACTGATAATCTTGGTCTTGATAAAATCGGCGTGAAGATGGATAACCGTGGCAGGATTGAAACCGACGATCATTTAAGAACAAGTGTTGAAGGAATTTACGCCATCGGCGATGTGATCAAAGGAGCTATGCTGGCTCACAAGGCGGAGGAAGAAGGGGTGTTTGTTGCAGAACAAATGGCAGGTCAGAAACCGCATATTGATTATAACCTTATTCCCGGTGTAATTTATACCTGGCCCGAAGTAGCCGCTGTGGGTTACACAGAAGAGCAATTAAAAGAACAGGGTAAAAAGTATAAAGTTGGAAGTTTTCCTTTTAAGGCAAGCGGAAGAGCACGTGCCAGCATGGATACAGATGGATTTGTAAAGGTATTGGCAGATGAAGCAACGGATGAAATCCTGGGCGTGCACATGATTGGTCCACGTACCGCAGATATGATCGCGGAAGCGGTAGTGGCGATGGAATATAAGGCAAGTGCAGAAGACATCAGTCGCATGAGTCATGCTCATCCAACATTTACAGAAAGCATGAAAGAGGCTTGCCTCGACGCAACCGGCAAACGCGCCTTACATATTTAAATTGAGCGCAATAAAAAAAGAACAATGAGCACAGCAAGAGTTGGCATAATAATGGGCAGTAACAGCGACCTTCCGGTGATGCAGGCGGCCGCGGATATTTTAAAACAATTCGGTATTGTTTACGAAATTGATATCGTGTCGGCACACCGTACACCTGAGAAAATGTTTGAATATGCTAAAACTGCGGTGGATCGTGGTTTACAGGTTATCATTGCCGGTGCAGGTGGTGCAGCGCATTTGCCGGGCATGATTGCTTCCCTTACACCCTTGCCGGTGATCGGTGTTCCCGTAAAGAGCAGTAACAGTATCGACGGATGGGATAGTTTATTGAGCATTGTACAAATGCCAAACGGTGTACCGGTTGCAACGGTAGCGGTTAACGCTTCTCAGAACGCGGGTATTCTTGCTTCGCAAATAATAGGATGTTCTGATAAAGGCTTATTAAAAAAAATAATGGAATTTAAAGAGGCATTGAAGGATAAGGTAAATGCAGCGAGTGATGAGATGAAGAGAATGAAGTAGTTCCTGCGGTGAGATGCAGGAATAATGAGAGAGAGAGAGAATAAAATTAAAACCCCACCCCAATGAAAAAAATTTTATGTGCAGGAGCGTTGCTGTGTTTAATCGGATGTAAAAGATATACTTGTGAATGCAGCACAACAAATCAACAGGCAAAGTCGGAAGATGCATATCAGGTTAGCGCACGCGATAAATCAGAAGCCTTAACCAAATGTCAGAACAAACACGATAAAAACAGTATCGGAACCAAAAAAGCATATTGCGTCATCCGGTAATTAAAATATTTTCACAGAATGGCAAAAAAAAATAACCTCGTAAAGTTAGGCGACGCTATTACTCAGCTGTTCAAACAGGAGAATCTCGATGTTAAGATTTCGCAGTTCTCGGTAAAAAACAATTGGAAAGAAATTGCAGGCGAGCCCATCGCCGTGAACACAACCGATATATTTTTCAATAACAAAACTATTTTTGTTACGCTTCGTTCTGCGGCTATGAAACATGAAGTGTCGTTTAGGAAAGAAGAACTTCTGAAAAATATAAATAGGTTCTGTGGTTATAAATTAGTGGAGCAAATAATTATACGTTAATCGTTTATGAAAATATTTTTTATTTTATTGTTTAGTGGCTCGGCCTTATTTTTAAAATCACAAAATAAGGACAGCATCCAGCTTAGGAAAATTTATGATTATTATCTTACTCAAAGTAAAACCTATTCTAATCTGGAATTCCTCACCACCAAAATCGGAGGCCGTTTAAGTGGTAGTCCGCAGGCCGACCAGGCGGTTGCATGGGCCATGAAAGCCATGTATGCGGCCGGCGCAGACACCGTTATTTTTCAACCCTGCATGGTAGCGCACTGGGTAAGGGGCAAACGAGAAAAATGTTCAATCTCTTCTTCCAAATTAAAACTGGAAAAAGAATTAAAATGTATTGCGTTGGGAAGCTCGGTTGCAACTCCTCCCGGCGGCATAAAGGCTAAAGTGATTGAAGTAAAAAGTTTTGAAGAACTTGAAAAATTGGGCGAGAAAGAAATAAAAGGCAAGATTGTTTTTTACAATGTTTTTTTTAATCAGGCGCACATCAGGCCGGGAACAGCTTATGGCGAAACCGTTAAGTACCGTGGAAAGGGCGCAAGCTACGCGGCAAAGTATGGCGCACTGGCAAGTATTGTAAGAAGCATGTCTTCTGTTGCAGACGATGAGCCACATACCGGCAACATGAATTATGACACAACGCTAAGTAAAAATAAAATCGCTGCAATCGCAATAAGTTATCTCGGTGCAGATTTATTATCTGAATCGCTGAAACAGGATAAAGATCTTACAGTGATGGTGACTACGGATTGCGTCACCTATACCAATGTTCTTTCTTACAATGTGATCGGTCAGATTAATGGGAGCGAAAAAAAGAATGAATACCTTACTGCGGGCGGTCACCTCGATAGCTGGGATAACGGACAGGGCGCGCACGATGACGGAGCGGGTGTTGTGCAGTGCATGGAAATGCTGGCAATGTTTAAAGCGCTGGGAATAAAACCAAAACACAGCATAAGGGCAGTAGCTTTTATGAATGAAGAAAACGGTTTAGCAGGCGGAACAGCTTACGGAAAATTTGCAGAAGAGAATAAGGAAAAACATCTTGCAGCGCTGGAAACAGATGCTGGTGGCTATACACCGAGAGGATTTGGAATAGACACACTTAAAGGTTTATATAACACGGTAAGTAAATGGGGAAAATTATTTGAACCGTATTTAATTGAGAAAATTACAAAAGGGGGTGGAGGCGCAGATTTAATTGGCATAGCAAAATTAGGAGTACCATGTATGGGTTTTGAGCCCGACAATCAACGCTATTTCGACATTCATCATACTGCCCAGGATACATTTGATAAAATCAATAAACGCGAACTTAATCTTGGCGCGGCCGCTATTGGCGGATTATTTTATTTACTCGATCAGTATTATCAAAGATAGCAGGACTGAACAGCCATTTTTATTTCAGCAAAATGCGTCTGGAATTTAATAGCCTAAACAGGTTTATGTAACGTCTAAAACGGGATTCATAGCGCTGATTTTTCTTATATTTGTATATAAATTACTTGCTATGATTGATACTATGGAAAAGAGCCAGCGCTTAATGGAACTGGAAGAAAATTATGGAGCACATAACTATCATCCAATACCTGTTGTTCTTGAAAAAGGAGAAGGGGTTTTTGTATGGGACGTTGAAGGGAAAAGGTATTTCGATTTTTTATCTGCTTATAGCGCGGTTAACCAGGGTCACTGTCATCCAAGGATCATAAAAGCATTAACCACACAGGCTCAAAAACTAACATTGACTTCGCGTGCATTTTACAGCTCTCTTTTAGGAGAGTACGAAAAATACATCACAGAATATTTCGGATACGATAAGGTATTACCCATGAACACCGGGGTGGAGGGAGATGAGACCGCGTTAAAATTAGCGCGTCGCTGGGCCTACGATGTAAAAGGAGTCCCTGAAAATAAAGCAAAACTTGTTTTTGCAAAAGGTAATTTTATGGGACGCACACTTGCAGTGATTTCTGCAAGCACTGATCCAAGTAGTTATAAAGGGTTCGGGCCTTTTATGCCGGGCTATGAATTGGTAGACTATAATAATCTAGATGCTCTCGAGCAATCCATAAAAGATCCGAATACCGCTGCCTTTGTGGTTGAACCTATTCAGGGAGAGGCAGGAGTGATTGTGCCTGATGAAGGTTATTTAAAAGGCGTGCGTGATCTATGTACCAAATACAATGTATTATTTATTGCAGACGAAATCCAAACCGGTCTTGCTCGCACTGGTAAAATGCTTGCCTGCGATCATGCCGGAGTTAAACCGGACATTTTGATACTTGGTAAAGCATTAAGCGGGGGTGTTCTCCCGGTTAGCGCTGTTCTTGCCAATAACGAAATCATGCTCACCATTAAAGCTGGTGAACATGGAAGTACCTATGGTGGAAATCCTTTAGCTTGCGCTGTGGCAATGGAGGCATTAAAAGTTTTAAAGGATGAGAAGCTTGCGGAGAACGCGGAAAAGATGGGAATAATTTTCCGGGAAGAAATGAACAAACTAAAAGCAGAGAGTGATGTTATTACGACCGTTAGAGGAAAGGGATTGTTGAATGCCATCGTTATAAAAGAGAAAGAGGGTAAAACGGCCTGGGAAGTATGTGTTAAGCTCGCTGAACATGGACTACTTGCAAAACCTACCCATGGCGATATTATTCGCTTTGCGCCTCCGCTCGTTATTACAAAAGAACAGTTAATGGAATGCGTTGCTATAATCAGAAAAGTTATTTTATCTTTTTAAATGGAATACGTAAAATTATTTAATGCGCTCGCGCAATACCAGGTAAGGTATTTGATATGCGGCGGTTTGGCGGTAAACGTGTATGGCATCCCCAGAATGACCCCGGATATTGATATTCTCCTCGATTTTGAAGGAGGTAATCTTGCTAACTTTGAAGACGCTATAAAAACTCTTTTCTATGAAAATGATTTCCCTGTTTCACTTAAAAAGTTTAGTGATGCGGATTACAGAAAGAAAATGATCCAGGAAAAGAATTTAATTGCCTATTCATTTTTTAATTCAGTTTCAGGGTTTGTAACACTGGATGTTTTATTGGATACCCCGATTGAATTTGAGAAACTTTGGAATAACAAAACAGTTAAAAATGCAGGTGGCGTTTCAATGAACATCGTTAATATTAAAGATTTAATTGCATTAAAGAAGTATGCAAACCGGATCCAGGATCAGAATGATGTTTTACTTTTATCAAAAATGATTGAATGATCCCGGCTCCGATAAAGGAAAATGAAAACGTTGGCTTCCACTATACCGTTTCTGATGAACAGATAAAAGAACATCAGAAAAAGACGGTGGAGGAAATAGTAAACTGGGTGGAAAGTACTGCTAAATTCATTTATGATTTTCAAAGTCCTGGAGAACGAGAGCGAATGAGAAAAAACAAAAATTTTAAATGATAACGTGTAATCCAAAATCGTAATGAGTTCACTCAAAAGATAAAAGAAGACACAAAAGAAATCTACACCCGTGAATTTAAAATACGACTTTACGAATACAGGTGACTTCGAGATGAAGGTCACAACTTTTTTTGGACTGGAAGATATTCTTGCAAAGGAACTTATGCAGCTTGGTGGCCGCGATGTAGAAGTGTTTAAGCGCGGAGCTTCAGTAACAGGTGATATCGGCTTTCTCTACAAAGCTAATTTATGTCTGCACACAGCGCTGAAAGTGCTTATTCCAATCGCAAAATTTGAAGCCTCTACTGAACAAGAACTTTACGACAATATAAAATTACTGGAATGGGAAAAATTTATTTCGGTAACGGACAGTATCATGATAGAAGCGGTACTCAATTCTGATTTTTTCGATCACAGCTTATATGTTTCTCAAAAAGTAAAGGATGGAATTGTTGACAGGTTTCGTGATAAAACGGGAAGTCGCCCGGATGTTGATTTGATCCATCCCGCTTTTAAAGTATACGTGCATATTTACAAAAACGAAGTGAGTCTGCACTTAGATAGTAGCGGAGAGCCCTTATATAAAAGAGGATACCGGTCCGATATCAACCAGGCGCCCATGAAAGAAGTACTTGCCGCCGGGCTTGTAAAGCTGAGCGGCTGGGAGCCTCACCAGTTATTAATTGATGGCATGTGCGGCGCAGGTACGATCGCGATTGAAGCGGCGTTATGGGCCAATAATATTCCTCCCGGATATTACCGCAATGATTTTACGTTTATGAAATGGCGCAATTTTGATGAGAGTTTATATGAAACCGTTTACGACAGCTCAATTAATAAAATAAAAAATAATAAAGTTGAGATCATTGCAAATGAGATTGAGGCTCTCACTATCAAGAAGGCCAAGATCAATGTGAAGAACGCAAAGGTAGACGATGTGATCACGTGTAACCATCAATCGTTTTTTGATATTACTACAGAGAGAAAAACAGGAGTTATAATTTTAAATCCGCCGTACAATGAACGGATGGCTTTGGCGGAAACGGAAAAAATGTACAAGGAAATCGGGGACAAGCTCAAAAAGGATTTTAAAAACTTTGTAGCCTGGATCATTACCAGCGCACCTGAAGGCGTGAAGAGCGTTGGGTTAAGGCCTTCACGAAAAATTCAGTTGTACAATGGCTCTCTGGATTGCCGTTTTTTAAAATACGAATTGTACGAGGGTACAAAGAAGATTCACAAAATTCTACCTAAGCCTTAACAAGGTATTTGCCTTCCATCATCGGGATCACCGGACATTGATTAGGTGTTAAGCAATATTTTATATCGCGCTCAAGATCCAGTTTAGCCAGTCGTTGCCGGTGCGACGAATCTTTTAAAAATCCGTAAAGATCATGTTTGGCAATTTTATATAAATGCATGGCCGCAATCGTTGAATCACAGCCCGAAGTAAAGTCGTATTTGTAGACCAGGTCGTGAGCAATGGCGCCGGCAAATAAAGTATCTTCGAGATTAAATTTATTTTTCCACCCGGCACAGATAAATAAAACGTCTTTTTTCTCTTTGCGGAGATAATCAATTATTACATCCATGTTCAGGAAACTACCGATCAGAATTTTCTGCGCTTCCCTGGCCGCCTCAATAGCCTGCGTGCCGTTGGTGGTGGTAATGGCAATTGTTTTACCTTTCACTTTTGTATTCATGTACCCGAAAGGACTGTTCCCGAGATCAAACCCCTCTACTATTTCGCCGTTACGTTCAGCTGCTACAAGATATCCCTGTTCTTTATAGGCTTTTGCTTCTTCAATGGTAGCCACCGGTATCATTTTTACCACGCCGTTGTAAAAAGCTGTTGTAATTGCGGAAGTGGCGCGCAGGATATCGATCACTACCACAATTGAATTGGGGTTATGAAAAAGGCTGTAGGCCTGCGGAGTATAACAAACTTCAATATTCATTTAAAAATAAAAGAGTACACGCAAACTTAAGATTTAATTTTTTAACTGCAATATAAAGATTTGAGGTTCGCCGGGGAACCTCTTATTCAACGGAAAAGGGAAATATGCCCGGTTCTCGGAGTCTTTTTGTCGCTTCCTTTTTCAATGCTTTCAATACGGTAAACATACACTTCTTCCGGGCATAAGTTGCCTTTAAATCGCCCGTCCCATTTACCGTTAACGCTATTGGTAATAAACACTACGTTACCCCATTTATCACTAATGGTCAATGTATAAAAAGAATATTCGCATTGTAAGACGGGAAAAAAATAATCATTGCGGTTGTCTTCATTAGGCGTAAAGCTATTGGGAATAAGCATTTCACAATCACAGGCTTTTAATTTTACATGAACGCTGTCTACCTGCTCGCCACAATTTTTGTTTTCGGTTTTAACCCAGTACGTTCCTTCTTTGGTGATGTTAATGGAAGGGTAGATAGAACCGGTATTCCATATTATTTTTGTTCCGGAATTTGGTTTAACGCTTAACACTTTATTTTCTTCACTTAAACAAAATGTCATTTCCGAAGTAAAGTTCAGGGTGGTTCCAGGTAAAAATTTTACGTTAATCGTATCGGTTACCGAACAGCCGCGGTTGATTATTTTTACCCAGTATTTTCCGCTATTCTCTACTTTAATTTTAGGTACGGTCTCATCAGTACTCCATATGTAACGCATGCCAGGAGTTTTGCAATCCAATAGCAGTGGCTTCCCTTTACAGAGAACCGTGTCGCGTAAATTAATCTTTGGCTTGATATATACTTTAGTTACCGTGCTGTCTAAAACAGTTTTTCCGGCAATGGTAATCTTCACAAAAAATTTACCGTGCCTGTCGACGGGAATTTTTTTAGTATTGTAAATTAATCCCTGGTAAGGAGTGGTCCATTGAATTGTAGCATTTCTGTCAATTTTTTTTAATTCAAGAAATGCGCTGTCGCCCTGGCAAAAGCCCGTGGTGTCAGCAAGGTAATCTTTTTGCGAAAAACCGGCGACTGCGGTTAGTAAAAATAAATATGTGATTAAATTCTTAATAATTATTGCTCTAGTTCAATGGTTATAATTGTTCCCATGGATGGAGGTACCAAAGTTGATTTATCCGTCATGGTAACGTTTTGTTTTTTCCCGGTTAGTTTCGAGTTTATTTCAAGGATATTTTTAATGGTACTGGTTCCTAAAGATTTATGGCCGGTGCGCGCATGCTCACGGGCCTTAATTAATCCCACTCCATTGTCCTCAACAATAATTAAGAGGTTATGGAGGTTTGTTTTCGTAAAAGATATCTTTAATACGCCATGTTCGAGTTTCGGCAAAATGCCATGAATAATGCAATTTTCAACATGCGGCTGAATGATCATGTTGGGAATTTTAATCTCATTCTGATTAATAGAAGGATCAACAAATATTTCATAGTCGAATTTGTTCTTAAAACGTTCCTTCTCCAGTTCAAGATAATAGGTGAGTCGCATCAGTTCATCCGTGAGGCTGATTTCACTTTGTGCTGCGCGTTCAATGATCATCCGGATAAGTCTCGAAAATTTAGCCAGGTACTCGCTTGCCTTTAAACTGTTATTGGTGTTAATGTAATTCTGGATAGAGGTTAAAGAATTAAAAATAAAGTGAGGACTTAATAAAGCGTTCATAGCCTGGTGTTTCAGTAGATGTACCTGTTGTTCTTCCTGTAAGCGTTTGGTGGCCTTTTGTTTTATGTTTTTCAAAATAAAAAAACTGATCAATCCAATAAGTAATAATCCTCCACAGGTTATGATCCAGTAGATCCAGTTGGTTTCCGTTAATTTTTCCTCCTTGGTGATGTAAATAACCGAAGGTTCGCTCCACACAATGTTATCGGCGGAAGCCGCTATGGAAATTTTATGTTTTCCGCCGGGAATGGTGGGATAAGTAAGTGAAGTATTGGTAAGGATATTCCAGTCTTCCCCGTCAAATTTATAGCGGAAAAATTGTTTATTCGGTTTATTGAAGAGTGGACTGAAAAAATGCACGGTTACGTTCTCCTGTGCGCTTGATAGGGAAATTGTGTTTTGTGGAAACCCGATCGCTGAACCATCAACCGTAATCGAACTAAGGGTAACTGGCAACAGTTTAACCTGCCTGGCCATAATTTTTTCTAGCCCTGTAATAGCAACACCGCGTGCTGTGGCAATACAAATTGTTGTCTCTGTGAATACAATATCGTTGATGGAGTTGGAAGGAAGTCCGCACGCTTTATTTAAAATGGTAAGAGGCTGCAGGTTCTTATCACACATAAAAACCCCGTCGAGTGTGGCGAGCCAGATTTTGTCATTGAACTGTCTTATTTTTTTTACGCTGTTAAGTCTTAAATTCCCTACCTGTGAAATTAGCTTGTTGTCTGTAACGTTTGTAATTCCAGCCTCGTGTGCCGCGAAAAGTTTACCGTTGATTAATGCGATGTCGTTTATTTTGTAATTTAATTCTGATCGCACAACAATATTATATTTCCGGGTTTTAAAATTGTAGATATATAAACCGTTATTTGTAGCTACAAATAAGGAATCATTCAGACGCAAAAGAGCATTCACTGATACCTGGTAGTCGGGAAAAGAAATAAGAGTGTCGGTTGTTTTACTGCAGTCTTTATTGCATAATAAAATATTGGCATACCAGTCCGCAACAATATTAGCCCCATTAAGAGTAGGGTAAAAAAGCTTGGCAATAACCGGTTTGAAGTGGTAGTTGTATTTGTTGTCAGAAAAAATTGCGGGACTCATGTCAAACTGGTTTCTCTTCGAATAATAAATAACATTGTTTACTTCGGTTATGGAGGTTATGGGTTCAGTGAGAAATTCATCGGGCTTCGACAAGGTTTTCACCACGTTACTGGTAAGGTTTAAACCATACAGGCCATTACTGGTAGCAGCAATGAGCATGTTATTCTTCAGGCAAACCTGGTTCACATTTAAGATCTTGTTATTAAAGGAAAAATTGAGCGCATTAAAAAAGGAATTGCCGATAAAAAAAACACCGTCACTATAGGTGCCAATCCAGATGTTCTGATCTTTGTCTTTAAAAATGCATTTAATAAGCGTGGGAGTAATGCCGAGGATTTCGAAAACATCGTAAAAATTATTGTTTTGGCAGAGATAGAGATTTTCTCCGGGATAAGACGTAAACCAGATCCTGTCATAGTCATCAACCACAATGCGGTCGATACTTTTACCACCGCCGGGTAAATAGGTGGAGGCTTTTGCTTTATACTTCGGGATAATTTCTTTTTCTATTTTGCCGTTGTTTACAATTACAATTCTGCTGGATTCGGTTTTGCCCGACGCGCCGATGAAAAGCCTGCCCTCTTTGTTTTGCGTAATGGAATGAACGGCGTTGTTTTCGAGTAATTTTAATTTTTTCTGAATACCGGCGTTCACTTCGTACAATCCATCACTGCGGCCTATCAACACCGTTCCCTCATTTGTCATGAACATACAGTAGGCCTGGTTCATCCTGTTTTTGCCGCGTTGCTGATCTTCAGTAAGCTCACCGGTTTTTAGATTAATAATAACCAGCTTTATATCGGCCGTTAGGAGGTAAGCGTAATCACCTGCTAGAATAAAATTATCTGCAGTGTTTTTAAATTTTAGCTGTGGTACAAAAGTATATTTTTTGGTTTGAAGATTGAAGCGGGCGATTCCTTCGTTACGAAGCGATAAAAGAATTTCATCCGATTTGCCCAATGTTACGTTTAAAAGCGCATTACTTTTTAAACTGTCTATTTCCAGTTTATTAAAATTATAGCCATCGTAAACGTAAATACCATTTTGGGTAGTAAAATACATCAGGCCGTTTTCATTTTGTGTAATGCTGAAAATATTAGCGTTGTTCAATCCTTCTTCACTTCCCAGTTTTTGAAAATTAAAGGTTGGAGTTTGTGCAAAGGCCTGGCTTACAGAAAAGATAAACAATAGAAATATATAGCTTGTAAGCCTTTTCACAATAGGAGTGGGGTTTGTTAATGTATAAAAATACGAAAAGCCCAATACTGGGCTTCGCATTTGGTATAATATTTTAACTATTTGGGCGAAACAGATTTTGTTTTAATAAACTCGGCGAATTCCTGCACACGGGCTTTGCTTACCTGTACATGTGTGCCGTCGCTCAGAATCACTTCTCCACCCTCATTGTTGCTGTACTCTTTCACGTAATTAACGTTAATAAGTGCGGAACGGTGTATCCTGAAAAATTCGGCTGTTGGTAAAATCATTTCAAACTCTTTCAGGGTTTTACTGGCCACAATTTTTTTCTGTCCGTTCAAAAACAAGTTTGTGTAATTATCGCTGGCTTCAAGCCAAATAATGTCTTTAAAATCAACAAGAGTAAAGCCTTTGCTATGATTGATCAATACAAGATTCTTATCCTGTTCAGGCTTGGCAACTGCTGTGGCACCTTTGCCCGCCTCGTAATGCTGCACCACTTTGTGAATGGCGCCCTGAAGTTCGCTGAGCATTAAAGGTTTTAATAGATAATCTGTAGCTCCGGCTTTTACAGCAGTAATACCATGTTCGCTGTATGCGGTTAAAAATATCACGCAAAAATCACGGTTATAAATTCCTTCCAGCATCTGGAAACCGTTCATGCCGGGCATGTTAATGTCTAAAAACACAACGTGCGGCTTTAGTTCCTGGATCTTTAATTTTCCTTCTGGTCCACTCGCAGCTTCCCCCACTACATCTATTTCCGGACAGTAATTCAGCAGCATATTCTTGGTATTGCTACGGCTGTCCTCTTCGTCATCTATTATTACGGCACGGTATTTTTGCATGGCTTACAATTTAGATTCTAAAACTAATAATATAATATTACGAAAAAAGCGCGAGTTATCAAAGCACCTCTTTGAATGAGTAAAGAAATTATTGTTAAAACTAAACATTCATTAACTCAATGTGGATCCTGTAATCCACAAAGAACTTATAAGCCAGGTCGTAGGCCTCTTTTAATAAAAGTCCTTCCGATTCACTTAATTTTAACTGGCGCGTGGCATACACCCGCGCATTGGCTTGCGCGCTGTTGTTTGTTTTTTCTAAAGACTTCTCCAGGGCCTCAATGGCCAGGCCTTTGTCTTTAATTACACCCAGCTTATCAATAACATGGCTGAGTGCATAAAAAGCTTTTTTATTGAGCGCAATATGATAGGGCAAACCTTTTTTAACGGGAAGCTTGTTGTATTTTGATTCTGTCTCAGTTTTGGTAATGAATTCTTTTTCCCAGGGATATTTTTGCCTGTTGTCTTTTAAAACTACTATGCCACCGAGACTGATTCCGTAAATGCTTATCCACCGGAGTTTGCGCCTCATAGCATGTACTTCTTCTTCAAAATCACGGAAGCCATTCGGATGTTTGCTAAAGAACTGCTCGGTTAAAAGAATTTCAGTTTTTATTTGTTCGTGCAGTCTTATTAATAAAGCTGTATTATTAAAATCAGTTGTTGCTTTATTTCTGAACTCGTGGAAATGATCGCTGTAAAATTTTTTCCTTCTTAGCTTATCGTTCCACTTTTCCATGGCCTTATTCAGCTTGTTGGTTAAATAATTTATTTGTTCTTTTTTTACAGAACGATTGGTTTTAAACTGCTTTATAAAAACATCGTAATAATCCAGTTCACCCAAAGTGTCTTCAAGTTTCTTAAAAAATCTCGTCCATTTTTTCGCAATTGGATCATTGGTGGCTTTGTACACTAAACGGGTAATCGATTCCAGCATAAACAGCGGAACGCGTGCCTTATTAAGGTAAAGCCAGTAGGCCGGGTTTTTTTCAGTCTTGCTTTTATTAAACAGGTCAGCCACTTCAATTAAATAGGGTTCGTATAGTTCCTGATTTTTCTTTTTCATAACGAGGTAATAAAATAAGCTTATCGTTGTTATCGCTCCAAAGTAGGAAATTTTACGATTTAACTTAGTTCTTAAAACTAATGGTTTTGCGGCATAAAAACAAACACACTGGGCCCTTGGTTATTCGGCATGTTCTAAAAAAAAACTATCTTTGTTGCCTATGGAAAAAAGAGTAAGAGTGCGTTTTGCCCCTAGTCCTACAGGTGGTTTGCATATGGGTGGAGTAAGGACAGCCTTGTTCAATTATTTGTTTGCAAAAAAACACGGCGGGGATTTTATTTTAAGAATTGAAGACACGGATCAAACACGTTTTGTAAAAGGCGCGGAAGAGTATATAATTGATGCTTTAAAATGGTGCGGTATTGAACCCAACGAAGGTGTTGGTTTCGGTGATGGCGCGCACAAGCCTTACAGGCAAAGTGAAAGAAAAGAACTTGGGATCTACCAGAAGTATGCCGAAAAACTTATTTCATCCGGTCATGCATATTATGCTTTTGATACTGAAGAAGAAATTAATGCGATGCGGAAACGGCTGGAAGCAGCCAAAGTAGTGGCCCCGCAATATAATTCGGTCACACGACAAAACATGCGCAACTCTTTAACCTTATCGGAAGATGAAGTAAAACATTTGCTGGACACTAAAGTAAAATATGTTGTGCGCTTAAAAGTGCCAAGAAATGAAGAGATTCGTTTTAATGATATTATCCGTGGGTGGGTTACTGTAAATTCCTCACAGGTGGATGATAAGGTTTTATTAAAGAGTGACGGGATGCCTACGTATCACCTGGCGCATATTGTGGATGATATTGAAATGGAAATTTCTCATGCTGTTCGAGGTGAAGAATGGCTGCCAAGCGCACCGGCGCATATTTTAATTTACCGTTATCTGGGCCTTGAAAATGAGATGCCAAAGCTGGCACACCTTCCGTTAATATTGAACCCCGATGGTAATGGAAAGATTTCTAAACGCGAAGCCCGCTTTCCAGTGTTTCCTTTAAGCTGGCAGGACCCTCGCGAAACTGCGCCCTATATTGGTTATAAAGAAGCGGGTTATTATCCCGAAGCATTTGTAAATATTCTGGCCTTACTGGGATGGAATCCAGGGACCAATGAAGAAATTTTTTCGGTGGAAGAGCTTTCCCAAATATTTGACTTTGAACGGGTGCATAAAAGCGGCGCGAAGTTTGATCCTGAAAAAGCAAAATGGTTTAACCAGCAATATCTTCGTAAAAAATCCGACCAGGAACTGGCGGATGCATTCAAGCCGGTACTTAGCGAAAAAGGACATCTGCGCGATAATGCATTTGTGATTGAATTTTGTAAGCTGGTTAAAGAAAAAGTTCAGTTCGTTCACGAATTCTGGGAACAGGGAAAATATGTTTTTGAAGCGCCTGTAGAATACGATGCAAAGGTGATCACAAAGAAATGGAACGAAAACAGCAAAACGCTTTTTACATCCGTATTAAATAAATTTAAGAGTACTTCAGAGTGGACCATCGAAAGCATCACAAAATCTTTTCACGAGGCAGAAGCAGAGCTTGGTAAAATAGACATGCAGCTTTTACGCGTGCTTGTTACCGGCGTTGCCGGTGGTCCGCAGTTATTTGACATGCTGGCTCTGATAGGAAAAGAAGAGGTGCAAAAGCGGATGGAAACAGCCCTTTCAAAACTTTAATGGAAGGTTTTAATGCTTCAATAAAAATTAAGCTCGATTGGAGCGAGATGGATCTCTTTGGTCACATTAACAATGTTGCATATTTTAAATTTATTCAAGCTGCCCGTGTAAACTATTGCGAATTGGTCGGAATTAACACCAGTAACCCGGATGAAAAGTTAAGTTTCGCGGTTGCGGCAACGAATTGCCAGTTTAAAAAGCCCTTATATTATCCCGGAGAAATTGAAGTGAAAACAAAAATTGCTTGGATTAAAAATTCCAGTCTTCAGATGGAACACATTATATTAAATCAAGATCTTGAAATTTGCGCCGAGGCAACGGATGTGATTGTTCTTTTTGATTACGCTGTCAATGCCAAGGTAACTGTGCCTGCAGAAGTGAGGGCGCGCATTGAGGCAATTGAAAAAAGATCTTTTTAGTTGAAGATTGCTGAAAAATTCATTACCTTAATATTCTCATTTAAATCTTTCTTCCATGAACACG
>JACDDR010000075.1 GCA_013816895.1 Bacteroidota bacterium | reverse complement strand
TTTATTGCTTAAAGGCACAATTGGCCTTGCGAGGTAGATCTGGTGATAATTTCTCCTGAGCTCAAGAGCGCCGGCAAGCGACAATAATGTTTTACCTGTACCTGCCACACCCTGAATGGAAACCAGTTTAATGTCGGTATTCATAATAGCGTCAAGCGCAAAAGCCTGCTCAGCGTTCTTAGGAATAACCCCAAAAGCTGCGGTTTTTACCACCCTGCGCAGGGTATTGTCTTCCTCGTTAAAACGGGATAACACACTTTGCGAACCGTTCTTTAAAATATAGTAATGGTTGGGCAAAGACTTTATTTTTTTAAGAGCCGCCTCAGCCTTGCACTGACCCTGGTTATAAATGGAAGTAATTGTTTCGTTGGTTACCTTTTCAATTTCTGTCCGTCCCGAATAGAGCTCATCAGTTGTAAGAATTTTTCCTGTTTCATAATCTTCGGCCTGCAGGTTTAAACTCTTTGCTTTAATGCGCAGGTTAATATCCTTGGTAACAAGAATTACTTTTTTACCCGGATTGCTTTCCGCGGTAAATAGGGCGGTATTAAGAATGCGGTGATCGGCTTTACGCTCGTCGAAAATTTTCTCGGCGTTAACTGTGCTCGAAGCATGCATTTCAATTTTAAACCTTCCGCGGGTGGGGCCATTGATCTGGGTCCAGTCCTGGAGGCTGTTTTTGCCGCTGAGGTTATCTACAAATCTTGTAAATTCGCGCGCTGCGTAGTTTTTGGTATCATTTCCCTTTTTAAAATTATCAAGCTCTTCCAGAACTGTTATCGGGATAACCACATCGTGTTCGGCAAAATTTTTAATTGCAGTGTGGTCGTAAATAATTACAGAGGTATCGAGAACAAATATTTTTTTGCCGTCGTTACGTGTCGCTTTTTTTTTTGGTTTAGCAGGCATACAGAAGTATTTAAAATAACTTGTAGTAAATCTATAAATACCAATTTCTATTTCCCGCGTAGTTACAAATTGATTTGAACAGGTAATTGTTTATTGGCGGAAATAAATTCTAACATATTGATTTATAACATGCGTTATGTTCTGGGAGTAAAAGTACAACCACAATGAAAGCGGCCCTTTATTATTTGTTATTAGGGCAAAACCTATAGCTTAAAGCGTGATTATTCTGATTGAACATGTATTTAACCGCTGCTTTAAAACCTGATTCCTAAAATACAAACATCATCCACTTGTTCAAGATTGCCTCTCCAGTTTTCGAAGGTATCATCAAGTTTTATTTTTTGGGTTTCAGTAGACAGGCTATAATTTGAAAAGAGTAGTTCATTGAGGGGCTTGTATTTGAATTTCTTTCCTTTTGCTCCGCCAAACTGGTCGGCGTATCCGTCGGTATAAAGAAAGAGTATTTCGTGGCTGTTTGCCGGAATTGTAAAAAGGCTGAATCCCGCTTTCCGTTCGCCCAAACCAACGGGCATTTTGTCTGCGGCGAGGAATTCGATGTTGCCGTTTTGAACAATAACGGGCGCGTTGTTAGCTGCCGCATAAGATATGTTTTTTGTGTCGCGATTATAGCACAGAAGTATCCCGTCAAATCCGTCCTGTTTCCCTTCTTTACTGATAGTAGATATGAGACGTTCCCTTACGTAGTCAAATACCTCGTTGGGTTCAACAATGTTCTTTTCATTGATGGCTTCGCTTAAAAAACCAATGTTTAACAGGCACATGAAAGCGCCCGGAACGCCATGTCCCGTGCTGTCACATACCGCGATGTAAAAGCGGTTGTTTTTTTCAGCGGCCCAGTAAAAATCGCCGCTCACAATGTCTTTTGGTTTAAACAAAACAAAATGATCAGATGTATTTTTCTTAAGGAACTCTTCATGCGCGAGCAAAGAATATTGAATGCGCCTGGCATAATTGATACTGTCTACGATCTCTTTCTGTTTTTCATCCACCAGATGTTTCTGGTTCTCCACTTCCTTTTTCTGTGCGGATATTATTTTATTCGCTTTCTTGTTTCTCTGAAGACTTCTGAAAACGTAGGCGAGAAAAAAACTCATCATTATCAAGCCTGCTATGACCGAATAAATAATAATATTCTGTCGTTTTTTATCTTCATTTGCTTTTAATTCCAATTTTTCCTTTTCGGCACGGGCGAGCGTTTTAATTTCTGTTTCCTTTTTCTCAAAATCAATTTCAACCTGTTTTTTAATGGTAGCCTCACGTGTTTTAATATTATCAATACTATCTTTCATTTTTACAGTCAGCTCAAACATTTCCAGCGCCTTTGGATAATTACTCTTAGCAATATAAATTTTTTTGAGCAAGTCCGCGGTACGCCTTATGTTTTCAGGATAGCCCAACTCGCGACTCAATTCCAATGAACGCAAGGAATATTTAAGCGCGAGGGAGTAATCTTTTTGCCGTTCGTAAAGGCGCGCGAAATTTAATAAACTGTAGGCCATGCCTTCTTTATCTTTAATTTCTTCGCGAAGCGCCAGGCTTTTTTTAAAATTCTCCAGCGCTTCTTTATATTTCTTTTGTGTAAAATAAATGAATCCAATATTATTTAAAGTAAGCGCAATGCCGCTTCTTGAACCTGTTTGTTCGTAAATGGTAAGCCCATGATTGTAATATTCCAGCGCTTTGTCGTTATCGCCCGAGTCTCCATATCTCACGCCAATATTATTATAGGTTCTCGCCAGTCCTGTTTTATCATTGAGTTCTTTTAACAGTGCCAGACTTTTGAAATAGCTCTCCAGGCTCTTTGCCTCGTTACCCTGGTTGCTGTATAAATAACCAAGATTGCCTAATGTAATGGCGGCCCCCTGTTTATCTCCGATCTGTTCCTGAATTTTTAAACACTGATGATAATACTCAAGCGCCTTTGGTATGTTTCCCTGAAAATTATACATAATACCAATACCATTTAAGCTATTGGCAACACCTGCGAGGTAGTTTACTTTTTTGGAGATGGCCAGACTTTTTTCGTACAAGGCGAAAGCGCTAATGTTGTTACCCTGGTTTTGCGCAAGAAAAGCATCGTTAAGAAAAGCATCGGCATAATAACGGTTAAATGATTTATAAAGCAAGTCGTTAGGCCTACATGATTTTAAATTCCTCTCCGCTATTTGTTTTATTTGAGTATTGTAGCCAGTCCATATTTTTTCATCGTCTTCCGCTTCTATCAATTGTTCAAGCAGCACGCAGCGTAGAGTATCGTTATCGGCGTTTGTAAGAAGATGTTTTAAAGAATCACTGTTTTGTGCTAGGTAAAGTCCGGGCAATAAAATAAATATAACCTGAAGAAACTTAAGCATAAACAATTATACCATTATTTATGCAGATTTGAAAGCAGGACTCTGCTAAACAAAAGGGAGCATTTACGCTCCCTTTGTTTTATAGTTTTTGAATCCAGTCGATTATTTCGTCTTTTGTTTTCCCTATCTTTTTCTGAATACGGCCAATAAGTTCATCGTGCTTGCCTTCTTCGTATTTCAAATCGTCATCGTTCAACTCGCCATATTGCTGTTTGATTTTTCCTTTAACCTCGTTCCAACTCCCGCGGAGTTTAAATTCTTTACTGTCCATAATTTTATGATTTAAGTTATACGGTTAAACACTAAAATTTCTTGCCAGCTTAACGGAACAGATTATGAGAAGTATTCTTCACCTGCCTTCTTTTTAAACAAAAAAATGGCCGAAATTTCTTCCGGCCACCGGGTCTTTCAGACCCTTTTTTATTTAAGCTGTTTAATTTATTTGTCAAATTTGTTGTAATCTGCAGGCACTTTCAGGCTGGCCTCATCCGGCACGTTTTTGTTTATCTTAACAACTTCCAGCCTTGAAACCGCTTTGCCATCGCTCACTTGCTTTTCTTCACTAATGAGCGGCATGCTACCTTCCGGTAAACCTGTTATCTGATTATAGTAGACACTTTGCTTGTCCTTACGATTCCACAATTTAAGAACCGGATTAAAAAAATTAAATTTATCATTGGCAATCCAATAGGTAATTAGCGTATTTTCTTCCGTGTTTTTCACAATATATTCAGCGCATTTGTAACCTTGAACCGTTTTTGTACCTGTTCCTTTTGTTACCTCGCATTTACCTTTAATAATTGGAGGAGTTTCGCTTTTATGCTCGCCCCAAACTTTACGTTTCGGATTCACAAACTTAATTGTGTTTGTAGTCAGATCAAAAATAAAGCTGCCCTCAATATTGCCGCTTTTGCGGTTAAACTGATCAAGTTTTACGAGCTTATCTTTCACAAAATAAATATTTTGGGTTGTATCCTTTGTGGTGGAATATTTAAAGTCAATACTACCGTTAAAACCCTGTGCGCAAATGTTGCTGAGGGAGGCAAAAATTACCGCAACCAATAAGATCTTTTTCATCTGTTTTTAAAATTAGACAACTAATATATGTATTTTAGTGTAACATAAATGGAAAAAAATTCAACAGGTAAAGGAAACTGGGCCGAAGAAAAGGCCGTTAAATTCCTGCTTAAAAAAGATTACGCCATTTTAGAAAGAAACTGGCGCTTTAAAAAATACGAAGTGGACATTATTGCAAAAGACGGAAATACCATGGTTTTTGTAGAAGTTAAATCGCGCGGCAGTGATGCTTTTGGCGAGCCTGAAACCGCTGTCACGCGAAAGAAACAGCGCTTCCTGGTAACCGCCGCGGATCAGTATATCCAAGCCAATAACATTCAGCTGGAATCGCGTTTCGACATCATTTCAATTTTAGTAATTAATAACAATATAACTGTAAAACATATCGAGGATGCTTTTTATCCTTCAGTTAAGTAACGTACCTTTGCAACATGAGTAAATTTAACAAATCGCCAAGGCCTTTTGCAGATAAAAAGAAACCTTTTAAATCGAAAGAAGGGGCATTTAAAAAAGACAGGAAATCATCACGCAGCAGCGAAAGCGGAGATAGTGAAGGATATAAGGCAAAACGCACGTATACAAAAAGCGAAGGCACTGGAAAATCTGCGGGTTATAAAGGAAAAAGCAGCTTTGGTTCTTCCGATAAAGACAGTAGTTTCAAGAAAAAGCGACCATACAGTAAAGAAGGTGAAGACAGGGGAGAAAAGCGTCCGTACAAAGAAAGAAGCGGCGAGGGCTTTGAAAAAAAGGCTTATCCCCGAAAGAGCGATGGTGAAAAACGGCCCTATAAAGAACGCACCAGCGGCAGTTCAGAAAAAAAGTATGCCGGCAAAACCGGTGAGTACAGGGAAAAGCGCTCTTATGAAAAAAAGAGCGAAGGGGAAACCGAAGAAAAAAGCTACAAAGGAAGACGCTCTTTTACTAAAAATAAAGATTACAGAAATTCAGATACTTTTAAAAAGAAGACCGGTTCCTTTGGGGAGAAAAAGGAATTCAGAGGAGATTTCGAACGCAAAAAAACTTTCGTGAAGAATGATAAGTTCTCTGAAAAGCCGGACCGGTTCAGCAAAGAAAAGGATTTTAAAGAGAAAAAAAGTTTCGATCGCAAGCCTACGCGTGGCAGGTTTGAAGAGGACCCGGAAATTAAGCGTGTAAAGCACGATGAGTTTGAAGAAGGAAAAAGTTTTTCGAAAGGCTACAAAAAAGAATATTCAAAGGAAGAAAAAAAGCCGAAGAAAACAGCGGCAGATGATGGTTTAACTCGTTTAAACAAATATCTTTCTAATGCCGGGATTGCTTCGCGCCGCGAGGCCGATACGCTTATCAAAAGCGGAGTGGTTAAAGTTAATGGCGTTCCTGTTACTGAAATGGGATACAAAATAAAGCAGGGCGATACTGTAACTTATGGGGATGCGGCGGTAAAGAGCGAACGTAAGGTGTATCTCTTGTTGAACAAACCCAAAGATTATATTACCACTATGGACGATCCTCAGGAACGTAACACGGTGATGCAGCTGGTGTCGGGCGCCTGTAAAGAGCGTATTTACCCGGTAGGCCGTTTGGACAGGAATACTACAGGTTTGCTGTTATTTACGAACGACGGAGAGCTTACAAAAAAATTAACGCATCCAAAACACGATATTAAAAAGGTATATCATGTGAGCTTGAATAAAAGTCTGAAACCTGAAGATTTTAAAGCTATTGTTGAGGGTGTAGAACTGGAAGACGGCGTGATTAAGGCCGATGACTTGGCTTTTGTGGGAGAAGGGAAAAAGGAAGTAGGCATTGAAATTCACAGCGGGCGGAACCGTGTGGTGCGTCGTTTATTTGAGCACTTGGATTACGAAGTGTTGAAGCTGGATCGCGTTACTTTTGCAGGACTTACGAAAAAGGATCTGCCAAGGGGAAAACACCGCTTTCTTACCGCGAGGGAGATCAGTTTCCTTCAAATGATAGGATAAAATTTTGTACATTAGGTAAATTAAAAAAGGATCCAAACCCTCTAAAAATCAATAGTACATGTGTGGTATAGTAGGTTATATTGGTAAGCGCGAAGCTTATCCTATTTTGGTAAAAGGACTTCAGCGACTTGAATACCGGGGCTACGACAGCGCCGGCGTTGCGATGCTTAATGCACACGGCGATCTTAACGTGTACAAGCGCAAGGGCAAGGTGACTGAACTGCTTGAATTTGCCAAAGACAAAGATAAAAGCGGAAACATTGGCATTGGCCACACACGCTGGGCCACGCACGGCGAGCCGAACGACGTAAACTCACACCCACACTATTCACAAAGCGGAAACATTGTCATGATCCATAATGGTATCATTGAAAATTACGCTGTTATTAAAGAAGGATTAAAGAAAAGAGGACATACTTTTTTGTCTCAGACGGACACTGAAGTATTGGTTCACTTAATAGAAGAGATTAAAGAACACGAAGGAATGAAATTAGGGCACGCTGTTATTGCGGCCCTGAACCAGGTGATAGGAGCGTATGCTATTGTAGTGATGGATAAGAACGACCCGGACACGTTAATTGCTGCTAAAAAAGGCAGTCCGCTGGTTATCGGGATTGGCGCAGATGATTTCTTTATTGCCAGCGACGCTTCTCCGATCATAGAATACACTAAAAATGTGGTTTATCTTGAAGATGAGCAGGTGGCCATTATCCGCAGAGACAAGGACCTTAAAGTAAGAAATCTTAAAGATAAAGAAGTTACCCCTTTTGTTCAGGAATTAACCCTGGAGCTGGAATCCATTGAAAAAGGCGGATACGATCATTTTATGCTTAAGGAGATTTATGAGCAGCCAAAATCGGTACGTGACAGTATGCGGGGAAGGCTGAATGCCGAAAAAGGTATTATAACGGTTGGCGGCATTGTTGATCATGAAAAGAAATTTGAAAAAGCAAAACGTATTATTTTTGTAGCCTGCGGAACGTCCTGGCACGCAGGACTTGTAGGAGAATATTTATTTGAGGAACTGGCACGCATCCCTGTTGAAGTAGAATACGCATCTGAATTCAGGTACCGTAACCCAATTATTTACCAGGATGATATTGTTATTGCAATTTCGCAAAGCGGCGAAACGGCAGATACATTGGCAGCCATTGAACTCGCAAAATCAAAAGGCGCAACGGTATTGGGAGTTTGTAATGTAGTGGGTTCTTCTATTGCACGTGCAACGCACGGCGGAAGCTACACGCATGCAGGGCCGGAAATTGGCGTGGCTTCAACAAAAGCATTCACAGCGCAGGTAACGGTTCTAACACTTATGGCGCTTCACATGTCTAAAGTACGCGGTACATTAAGCGAAAGCAGGTATCGCCAGTTGCTTTACGAAATGGAAGCGGTGCCTTCAAAAATTGAAGAAGTATTAAAATTAAACGATCAGTTAAAAAAGATCGCTTTTAAATTTAAGGATACAAGCAATGCCTTGTATTTAGGGCGGGGCGTATCTTTTCCGGTAGCATTGGAAGGAGCTTTAAAATTAAAAGAGATTTCATACATCCACGCTGAAGGTTATCCGGCAGCTGAGATGAAGCATGGTCCGATAGCTCTCATAGATGAGGAAATGCCGGTGTTTGTAATTGCAACCAAAGGCGCTAACTACGAAAAAGTAGTAAGTAATATTCAGGAAGTAAAAGCGCGTAAAGGGAAGATCATTGCCATTGTTACATCTGGCGATAAGGAGGTAAAGGAAATGGCCGACATTTGCATCGAAATTCCGGAAACCGACGAACTTCTTGTCCCTCTGATTTCAGTTATTCCATGGCAGCTATTATCGTATCACTCCGCGGTTATGAGGGGCTGTAATGTGGATCAGCCAAGGAACCTGGCAAAGAGCGTTACAGTAGAATAGTTTTAATGAATAAGACCACAATAATCGCTTTTTTGAGCTGTTGTTGTGTTTTTATTTATTCCCAGCAGTTAACCTTCACCAAAGCCTTTGAAGGTCACAAAAAAAATGTTGCTATCAGCATCATCAACAATCATCCTCATTATTTTCATGTGCTCCGGTATAACAAGGCTGCACATGATATTACTATTGAGCGCAGGGATAAGCCGAATGCTCACATACTTGCTTTTACACCATTAAAACTTGACAGTGTTAACTCATCATTGTTTGATTACGAGAACCTGGATTATCTGTGCTTTGAAAATGATTATAAACTGTATTTCGTTTTCGAAAAGGTATTAAACAAGCAGCGCACCATTTATCTCAAGGCCATTGATACACTTGGCAAATCAAATGGTTTTATGGAATTGGCAAGCCTGCACTCAGAGGAAGGAGAAAGCCTGAATTTTTCTTTTTCAAAAGGCGGAGATAACCATAGCATCCTGATAGTGGGAACCATCAGTTATCCAAATGGCATCACAAAAAAATCAGCTATTTTATTTGATGTGAATTCGCATAAAACTCTTTGGATCAAAAAACTTCCGCACGAAAACTCAATGGCGGAATTAACCGATAATTTTATTACCAACAAAAACAACGACCTCGTTTACGTGCACTACAAGATCAAATCCATTTCAGTAGTGGATAATTTTGTTAAATCCCCTTACGGTAATTTCCCATTATCCCGGCTCATGGGCTCGGGACCTTTAGGATATATAAACGATCAAAACCCTGTGAAAAGAACAGTAATTAATGAATACGACAAGATCACCCTTATCAAAAGTTTTTCCGATTCAAAAGAAATTATCTCGCGTGTTCTGAATTTAAATAACATAGAAGTCGTTAACTGGGCCACTATTGTACCCGAGGGCGACGACGTTATTTATGCCGCGCATGTTGTTGAGAATGATATGGGGCCAAAGCCTTATGTTCATCTGGAACGGATGAATAAAAATATGGATTCGGTTCTTTATATGAAAAAGCATTTATTGAGTTTGCCCGTATATAAGCAACTGACTTTTTTTGACGGGAATGATTACGATGACCCTTCATATAAAAAATATTTTTTTAATCAGATAATACTGAAGAATGACGAAATGGTTATTGTGTCAGAACGGAAGTCTGAGAATTATTATAAGGAGTTACTCAGCTGGCGTTTCCGTGTGAATAGCGGAGAACTTGTGAAACTTGAAGTTATTCCCAGAAAGGTATTTTACTTCAGTGGCCGCACAAGGTTTAAAAATATAGGCGAGTGTATGATCACTCTCAAACGCGACTCTCTTAACTTTTATGTACTTGAGGATCCTAAAAATTTTAACGCGCCGGCAAAAGATTTTAAATACCATTCTTTTAAGCAGCAAAAGAATCTCTGGGGATCAAATATCGTTTGTTACCATTCCGGTACTTCAGGAATAACGCGCAAATCATTAACGTATGTGAATCAGAATTTCGAACTTGTTCCCCTGTTATACAAAAGCAATAATGAAAGCGATGAGGTGTTTTATTTTAATGAAGGCACTTACGAAAAATTTGGTTTTATTTCTTTAA
Source organism: Bacteroidota bacterium (assembly GCA_013816895.1). Classification (GTDB taxonomy): domain Bacteria; phylum Bacteroidota; class Bacteroidia; order B-17B0; family Aurantibacillaceae; genus Aurantibacillus. Next base: position 9,996 of record JACDDR010000075.1, on the reverse strand, counting down.
AGTATCCTTAACAGTCCCTTTTCGTGCAGCTTCCATTTCAGTTAATTTTTTTAATGCTTCATCGTAAACTTCCTTATATAATTTAGGATGGCGCGCATAAAAAGAGGCGGTTGAATCAAACTTTCCTCTGGAGATTTTATTTTCTTTCAGAGGGTTAAAGGCGTATACCGAATCCATCTTTTCCATTTTGACGTTTTTAACGTTAAGGTTAGCCGCACTTTCGGCTAAGGAGAGATCGGTTATTACTTTGATAAACTCCTCCCTGCTTAGAATGCCCTCAGGAATCTTCACTTCGTCCTGAGAAGAACTGCAACTTACTGCAATACTGAACAGGAAAACACTAAACAAAAAGTATATGAATCGATTAATTTTCAATCAGGTAATCTCCTTCCTTATTTACTTTAACCGCAGGCATCCTGTGATTTTTTTCAAAAAAAGCATACACTGGTTTTAATGTTTCCCAGAACTTGATGTTTTTTGCCGAAGCCTTGTTACTCAGTGCGGTCCAGTTAGCGGAAGTAAAACGGCAGGGATACATTTCAAGTGAAACATTATTGTTATTGTTCTTCGCCTCCACGCAAGCGATATACAGCTCTTCTATCGGTTCATTTTCAATGGGAATACATCCAATGGTCACGCAGTTTCCGTGAATCATGATATCACCGCCGGCTCTGCTGCCTTTCGATTTAATCCGGTCGCTCTGATTGGGGTAGTTGACTTTAAGTCCCAGGTGATAATCGCTCATTGGGTTAAACCACGACACTTCGTAAAAGCCTTCAGGAACCTGTCCGTCGCCTTCTTTGCGCTTAGGGCCAAGCTCTCCGCTCAGCGCGCAAACGTTAAATATTTTAATGAGCTTGTATTCTTTGTCGCCCTTATTACGCGCCCATAGTTCCAGTTGTTTTTCATATTTAAAATTCCGGAGGTGTACTTCAAAATTCTCATTTAAAACTCCCTTATCTTTCAATTCTTTCTGAAGCCCGCTCCACTTTTTGGAGTATGCAGCCTTTACTTTGGGATATTTAACCTGCGTGGCCTTAAAGCTGTCGGGCTTTATGCTAAAGGCAAAAATGGAAATTAAAGAAACTAACAGCAGTCCTTTAATAACCTTTAGAATGACTTTGCTTTTTGGGGCCTTCATGAATTAAATTTGTTAAACAACTAAGGTAAAATGTTTTTACTAAAGATTTTAAAGAATAAATATTTTTTAACTACCCTGGCCATCATTGCCTGGTTATTGTTCTTTGATAAGAATGATGTTTTTAGCCAATGGGATCTTATTAAAAAATGCCGCAAGCTTGAAAAAGAAAGAGAGTATTATATTTCATCCATCGAGAACAATAAAAACGAATTAAAGGAACTCCAAACCAATAAAAAAAGCCTGGAGACCTTTGCCCGCGAAAAATATCTGATGAAAAAAGATAACGAGGACGTATTTGTTTTCGTTACGAAATAACTATCTGCCGTTTCCCTTAGCCTTATCCATCTGTCCTTTTGTTTTAGCAGCCATGGATTCAAGATCGCGGTCAAAAAAGTAAAGTCCGCTTTTGTCATCGCCAATCAGTTTCAGTTTATCTACAATCTGGCGGGCCAATGCTTCCTCTTCAATTTGTTCGCTAACATACCATTGAAGAAAATTGTGCGTCGTATAATCTTTTTCTTTAAGTGTGGTTTCAACAAGGTTGTTTATTTCATTTGTTACCATGATCTCGTGCTTAAGAATTTCTTCAAAAACAGCTTTTACAGATTTAAAAGTAACAGGAGGTTGTTTGAGGGGTGGTACTATTCCATGACCACCGCGTTCGTTCACAAACTTAATGAGCTTCAGCATGTGCATGCGTTCTTCATCCGCGTGCTCATATAAAAAAGTAGACACTCCGTTGAGACCCTGTGTTTCTCCCCAGCTGGCCATTGATAAATAATATTGTGAAGATGCCGCTTCTAATTCAATTTGCTTGTTTAAGGCAGAGCTTACTTTTGCTGATAACATATAATTTAATTTTTATAAAGATACTCTTTTTAAAAAGATCAGAATCTTTTTTTAATGTTGAATGGTTTAATGGCTTTCTCCGTTGTAGTAAGGATAATTTTAACTTTATTATTATCGCTTACAAGCCGCACAGCTTCTTTAAGATCATTATCGTTTTTTAATGAAAATTCAATGCGGCCGGTTTGGAAATAATAACGCGCGGCAATTTCTTCTTCCAGGTATTTTTTTATTTCCGGACCGTGTTTAACAAGATCGTCTTTTTTATTGGCGTTCATTTTCGCAAATAGCGCTTCGTACTCGGCCTTAATATCATTGTAATATTTTTCTTTTTCGGCGTTGTTCTTCAGTTCAAGTAATTCCACCTCGCTTCTTGTTTTGTAACTATAATCTTTGTCTTTCAAATAAGTTATGAACTCGCTGAATTCAGCATCGCTCAATTTAAATTCCTGAACAGGGGATATCTGCGGATGGGCCAGGTAGTAGCGGGTGGCATAATTAAAAACATGAAATTTGGAAATCAGGGAAATCAGAACATTACTTAAATTCTCTTCGGGCGTTTTAACATCCGGCATTACTCCGGCACCATCATAAACAACCCGGCCACCCTTGGTTTTAAAAGCAGTGATAAGGCTATCCGGAACTTTTTCAACGCGCCCTTCTTCATTTTTATTTGAGTAATCCAGCGCCTGAACACAACGTCCGCTGGGAATATAATATTTGGCCACCGTTATTTTAATTTTTGAATTATAGGCCAGGTCTTTTGTTTGCTGCACCAATCCTTTGCCATAAGTGCGCTTGCCGATAATTACCGCCCGGTCAAGATCCTGCAAAGCGCCGCTCACAATTTCTGAAGCGGAAGCTGAATTCTCATCCACTAGCACTACCAAAGGTATTTGTGTATCAATGGGGTTATTCATGGCAGTATAGGTTTTGTCCCAGTCGGAAACTTTTCCTTTAGTAAACACAACTTCCTGACCTTTTTCAATAAAAAAGTTTACGATGTTCACCGCTTCATGGAGCAAGCCTCCCAGGTTGCCGCGCAGATCTAATACCAGATTTTTACAGCCTTTTCCTTTCAGAGTTAACAAAGCGTCTTTTACTTCACCGCTGCAGTTTTCAGTAAACGATACCAGTTTAATATATCCTGTTTCGCCGTTAGGAAGTATGCCAGAATAGGGAACGGCTTTTGATTTAATCTCTTCGCGGATAAAGCTTAATTCGGTGGGTGTGGTTTGCCCCGCTTTTATTATTTTAAGTTTTACGGGAGTTCCGGCCTGCCCTTTTAATAAAGGTCCAATTTCATCGGTCCGTTTTCCTTCAACGCTAACGCCATTTATTCCTACCAGCTGATCTCCCGCCCGGATACCCGCTTTAAAGGCGGCAAAGCCTTCGGCCGGATCGGCAAAAATGATTTTTTTATTGATGTCGTTTACTGAAATGCCAATTCCGCTGTATTCACCGGTGGTCATGATGCGGAAATCTTCAATATCATTTTCGGTATAATAATTTGTGTAAGGGTCTAACGACATGAGCATGGCCTCAATGCCCGTTTTCATAAGCTGGCCGGGTTTGGTGCCATCCACGTAAGAAACATTCAGTTCGCGGTAAACGGCATTAAAGATCTCCAGGTTTTTACTTATTTCGAAATAATCGGGAGTATAGTTGGTTTTTAGAGGTAGAGCCGATGAGCGGGGTGAGGGATCCTGCGCCTGCACAAAAAAAGCAAGTGGTAAACTAAACGCCACCAGCCATTTCTTAATTTTCAATAAATGTAACATAGAAACAATTCGTGTTTAGGGTTGTATATGACCTCTAAAATTAATTAAAAAAGTCCGATTGGCGGTTGACATACAAGGTTTTATCGAATTTTGGGTATTTTTAATTTCAATCCCGCCAAAAATGTAGTATCTTTGCAGCCCATTAATCCCGTAAGATTATGATATCTATTTTTAGATTATTGAGTTCCGTTCAGGGACTTAACCCCTCAAAAAATACATCTCGTATTCTTGCCCCTTATAAACAGAAATGAAGTTATCTTATTTTAAATTTAACCTGCCTAAAGAACTATTGGCAGAACATCCGGCAAAAAATCGCGAAGATTCACGTCTTATGGTGCTTGAGCGCGCCACCGGAAAAATCAGTCACAAAAAATTCAAAGACATTATCAATTATTTTGATGACGGAGATGTGATGATGCTGAATGATACCAAAGTGTTTCCAGCCCGCATGTATGGCAATAAGGAAAAAACCGGCGCGAAAATTGAGGTGTTTCTTTTAAGGGAACTCAATGCCGAGAGCCGCTTGTGGGATGTGTTGGTAGATCCTGCACGTAAAATACGTATCGGAAATAAATTATATTTTGGAGAGAACGACAGCCTTGTTGCTGAAGTAATTGATAATACTACTTCTCGCGGACGTACGTTACGGTTTTTATACGACGGCACTTACGAGGAATTCAGAAAAGTGTTGTATGATCTTGGAGAAACTCCGTTACCTAAATACATCAAACGTGCTGCGGAAGAATCTGATATTGAAAGATACCAGACTGTTTTTGCAAAGAACGAAGGGGCGGTTGCCGCCCCTACAGCGGGCTTACACTTTAGCCGCGAATTATTAAAGCGACTGGAGATTAAAGGTGTTCAGTTTGCTCCGCTTACTCTTCACGTAGGTTTGGGAACTTTCAGAACCGTTGAGGTGGAAGATCTTACCAAGCATAAAATGGAAAGCGAAGAAGTTCTTATTTCAAGCGATACCTGTAAGATCGTAAATGCTGCGAAAGAAAAAAAGAAAAGAGTGTGTGCTGTTGGAACTACTGTTATGCGCGCTGTTGAATCTTCGGTTTCAACTACGGGGCAGTTAAACCCATATGTGGGCTGGACCAATAAATTTGTTTTTCCGCCGTATGATTTTAGTGTTGCAAATTGCATGATCACGAATTTTCATATGCCTGAAAGCACTTTACTGATGATGGTGAGCGCGTTTGGGGGATACGATCTGGTGATGAAAGCTTACAAAGAAGCAATTAAGGAAAAATATCGTTTCTATTCTTATGGAGATGCGATGTTGATTATTTAATAGGAAATAAAAAGTATAAACCCGGCTAAGTAATTTGCCGGGTTTTTTATTTAAAAGCATATCTTAGGCAAAAGCAATCTAAGCCGTGAACAAATCAGTCCTCTTTTACCTGTGGTGTTTTTTTATATTCTGTTCTATTCACACATCCTTTTCCCAGGTTTCAAAAAGGGATTCTCTCAGAACTCTTATTTTAAGCAGCAAAGAAGACACGTCAAGAATAGTTTTGCTGAACAAAATCAGTCGTGAATATCTTTTAACCAGCGATTATGACAGTGCTTATTCCACAGCCAATAGCGCGCTGATGTTATCAGAAAAATTGCGGTACAAAAAGGGCATTGTTAAATCAAATAATAACATTGGAAACGTATTGCTTGACCAGGGTAACTACCCCGAAGCCTTAAAAAAATATCTGCTGTCCTTCAAGCTTGCGCGCGAAATGGAACTTGCAAAAGATGTTTCCTCTTATGAAGCAAATCAGGAACTGGCGCCTCTTTATAACAATATTGGAATAGTTTATTTTAAACTTGAAAAGTTTAGCGAATCTTTAAAATATCACCAGGAAGCATTAAAGATAAAAATGGAACTTCTTGCGCAGCGACCAAATGACAAAACGGTTCTTAAGAGCATTTCAGCCACTTATAACAATATTGGTAATATTTATATTGTTAAAGAAGATTACACAAGTGCGCTTGTAAACCATTTAAATTCTTTAAAAATTAAACAGCAAGCTGGCGACAAAAAAGGCATGGCCGCGGCTTATAATAACATTGGTAAGTTATATATAAGTCAGGGAAAATATTTGGAAGCTTTTAAAAGTCACCTCGAAGCCTTAAGGATAAACGAAGAGACCGGCTTTAAAGGGGGCGTAGCCCTTTCTGAAATTAATTTAGGCGGTGCCTGCATTCATTTAAACAGGGTAAATGAAGCGCGTGATTATTTCGTCTCTTCGTTAAAGATTTCGAACGCGATCAGAAATAAAGAGCGAATTAAAGAAAGTTATCAGGGCTTAACCGCTACCGACAGTCTTATGGGAAATTATAAGTCGGCAATGCGTAATTACATTATGTATACACTGTACCGCGACAGTCTTGTTAGTGACGAGAATGTTCAGAAAACTGTGCAGCTGCAAATGCAGTTTAATTTTGACAGGAAAGAACAGGAGGCGAGAGCCGAACAGGAAAAGAAAAACGTTTTGCTGGCGGCTGAAAAAAGGAAGCAGCAGGTTACATTGGCCCTTGTTTGCCTTGTTTTATTACTTGTTCTTATTTTCGCCGTTTTTATTTTGAGAACTTTGCGGATAACAAAGAGGCAAAAGATAATCATTGAGCAAAAAAGCAAAGTCGTGGAACAAAAACAGAAAGAGATCCTTGACAGCATTTATTACGCGAGGCGAATACAGAATTCGCTTCTGCCTACTGAAAAATATATTTCAAAATCTATTGGGCGCCTGTTTAGAAATTGAGCAAATCATTCCAGAAACGAAATTTGCGTAAAAATCCCTTGGATCAAGGGGTGGTAATAATTCAACAGTGTTGAACCCTGTCAGCGTTCAAACGCTGACAGGGGCATTTGAAAATCAATCCAGCTTTAAATTGCTGCTGCCAATTACCGCGCCATCACAGGTAATTTCAATCTGATAATTGCCCGGTACATAATCGCCCTGTCCTTCGCAATAGGTTACGCCTGTTATTTCTACGTTGGCATAATTCAATGTTTCTTTGCCTGCAAAATAGCCGTTGCTTTTATTAAAGGTAAACTTGTAACTGTCGTCGAAACTTTTTGCCATTTCTTTTCCGTCAGGCGTTATAATACGGATGTAAACGGTTTTCTCGCCGGGCTTTGCTATCTTATTTTCGCCAAGGCTGAACGTAATTTTTATTTTCTCCATTTTACGCGCTTTACCGGTCTCGACTTCTTTTTTACCACCTCGTTTAAAATAAACTGCTTTTGCATTTACATTAAAGCAAGTTAAAATGCTTCCTTTTGCGATAGTGCTTTTCAGCTCTTCCTTTTCTTTTACAAGTACATCCTGCTTTTCTTTTTCTTTATCCAGTTGTTTTAATACCGTTTTCTTCTCCGCTACCAATGCCACGTTCAGGGTGTTTAATGAATCAATCGTTCTCACATATCCTTTCATAATGTCGCGCAGGGTTTCTGTTTCTTTGCGGAGTTTGGCAATGATGTAAGCATCGCCTTTATGTTTCTCAGCTTCTTTTATCAATTCTTCGATGCGCGCTTTTTTCTCGTCAATGTCTTTCTGCATTAACTGATCATTGGCCTGAAGATTTTCAAATTCCTTTTTTAAATTAACAAGATCAAGCTTTACATTATCGCGTTCAACAATAATAGTTTCGGTTACCACTTTCTGCTCTACCACCCTTGACTTTTCTTTCGAAAGCAGCCACAGTGTATAGCCGTTGGTTCCCATCAAAAGTGCGATGAGGATCCAAAGCAGCAGACCTCTTTTTTTCTTTTTTTCTTCCTGTTCATTCATAGTGCAAAAATAACACGTAAAATCATTAATTTTATGGCACCGGATGGCACTTATTAACGATTTCATGTCATTAATTTACCCGCGGAGGTGCGAGGCCTGCAGTAATTTGCTGTTCCGGCACGAAGTATTTATTTGCAATTATTGTTCTGTTAATCTTCCAAAAAGTAATTACCATAAACATCCCGGAAATGAGCTGGAGCAAGTGTTTGCAGGAAGAATTCCCTATAGCGAACTGCTTAGCTTTTTTGTATTTGAAAAGAGCGGAAAAGTACAGCGTTTGCTACATCACATCAAATACCAGGAACAAAAAGAACTCGCTTTTTTTCTGGGAAAACAATATGCAAAAGAATTGTTAAAAGACGGATTCAATGCAAATTTTGATGTAATTCTTCCGGTCCCTCTGCATAAGAAAAAGCTAAAACAAAGAGGTTTTAACCAAAGCGAGTGGTTTGCAAAAGGCCTGGCTGAAGTTTTAAAACTTCCTCTGGATACGTTAAGCCTGGAGAGGGTAGCGGAAACGAGCACGCAAACGCGGAAGAAAAAATATCAGCGATGGGAAAATGTGGAGGGAATTTTTAAAGTGGTTTTTCCAAAAAGTCTGGAGCGGAAACATGTGTTGCTCGTGGATGATGTGATCACTACAGGGGCTACTATTGAAGCGGGCTGGCAGACCTTAAAGCAGGTAGAGGGAATTAAAATTTCAGTAGCAGCAATCGCTTTCGCGGCGCGGCGTTTATGAGTTTATTGAAAACTACTCACTAAGCACTACTTATCCTTGTAAATAAGCATATTCAACCTGCCTTTCGATGGAGTTGAATTATCGCTTAATGACACCACAAAAGGTTTGCGTTTTCCTTCAAAGCAATTGTAAACCACGTAGCCTTTGTCCTCGGTCGGATTCGGTAATTTGTTCGCGTAATAATCCTTAAAATCACAGAAAAGGTAGGATGTAAGTTCAAGATCATCGCTGTTGATCTGAAGATTAATTTCTTCAAGGCTGTCGTTCTCCAGCGTATATTCGATGGAATAGTTGGTCATGCTGTCCACTTTGTATTCGTAATAGAGGTGACCCGGTGATATTTCAACCGGTTGGTTACTTTCAATCAGTTTAATTGTGTCCGCCTTACTGTTCAGATTCAAGCCTCTGAAAACACCCTGCTTCGTTTTAATGATCTCATCCAGGAACGGGTGAAATCCTTCAAACACGCGTGTTTTTGTTACTACCTCTTTTTTTTCTTCCGGCTTGCACGAAACCAGAACCAAAGAAAAAAGGAGGCCCGGTAAAAATATTTTTAAAATCCCCTTCAATTTAATAAGCTATGTAAAATTACATAATTAATCAAACACGTTTTATAAAAATGGTTAATTAAGCTAACAGCCAATTGTGTCCGTATTTAATCGCACGCCTTGATCACTTTCAGGCCTCATTTATTCGCCCCTTAACTGTTAGTAGGTGCTCATGAATGCGCCTGTTCAGTTTCTTTTACCAACTCAGGGCGCATTTTTTCGCTTGTTAATCGCTGATTAAGGCGCTCATGAATTCGGCCCCACCTCGGCCACTACTGCTTCGGGCCTCATTTGCGGGAAAAACAACACTTCCTGGATCGTCGTATTATTTGTTAAAAGCATTGTTAAACGGTCGATTCCAATTCCAATTCCAGCAGTTGGAGGCATTCCGTATTCAAGTGCCCTTAAAAAATCATGATCAATGAACATTGCCTCATCATCGCCACGCGCCTGTAACTTCAGCTGTTCTTCAAAACGCTCGCGCTGATCAACAGGATCATTTAACTCGGAGTAAGCGTTCGCAATTTCCTTGCCGTTGATCATCAACTCAAAACGTTCTACCAGTCCCTCTATTGTGCGGTGTTTTTTAGTAAGCGGACTCATTTCCACGGGATAGTCGGTAATGAATGTAGGTTGTACATAATGTCCTTCGCATTTAGCACCGAAAATCTCGTCTACAAGTTTTCCTTTGCCCATGCTGGCTTCCACGTGAATGTTTAATTGCTTGCAGGCACCACGCAGTTGCTCTTCATCCATTTTACTGATGTCGATTCCGGTGTGCTCCTGTATAGCCTCGTACATTGTTACGCGTTTGAACGGCGCTTTGAAATCAATCTGCTTGTCACCAAGCGTAACCACGGTTGTGCCGTAAAGGTCTGTCGCTACTTTTTCTAAAAGTTTTTCTGAAAAGTCCATCATCCAGTTATAATCCTTGTAAGCAACGTAAAATTCAAGAACGGTAAATTCAGGATTGTGAGTACGATCCATACCTTCGTTGCGAAAATCTTTTGCAAACTCGTAGACCCCTTCAAAGCCCCCTACAATAAGTCGTTTCAGATATAACTCATTTGCGATTCGAAGATATAATGGCATGTTAAGCGCGTTGTGATGTGTAATGAACGGTCTGGCAGCAGCGCCTCCAGGGATACTC
>JACDDR010000074.1 GCA_013816895.1 Bacteroidota bacterium | reverse complement strand
ATTTTTGGTTCAGGCAAATCAAAAAAATAGGAGCATAGCCAAAGCTAAGTAAGTATTTTTTTGAGAAGCATGAGACAAAAAGAGCAAGGCTTGGTCTGACAAAACATGCTTGACATGACACTAGTAAAAGGTGACAGGGTTTTTTAATGGTTTATAATAACCAAAAGTGTATTTTAAAACCAATTCGTGAGAATTTTTCGGAAGCCTGAAAGACAAGCTGAAATTATTTTCGAATGCATAACCTACAAGAAATTGTTTGTTAACCTGGCAAAATGCTGTGGCAATGATAGTTTTATTGGTTCTGTACGAAGCACCGATGCCGATTTTTTCGTTATAGGTGAACAGGCAATTAAAATCTGCCTGTACCGGCGATCCCTTGATGTATTTAACCAATACCGATGGCTGAAGCGAAAATTCGGAATTTAATTTAAACTTATAACCGGAATACATAAATACCGGTTTGTATGTGTTCAGTCCGTTCATGTTTCCAGAGTACATTACCGGCATTGAAATTCCCAGGAAAAGTTTATCAGAGTTAAGATAAATGCCCGAACCACTGACAAAGTATGTGCTGTTAGGTGTAAGGTTAGTAAAAGAACGGTCATTGCTTTCAATAGTAACCAGTTTGCTGTAGTCGTTCCGCAGTGCTTCACAACCAGCCTGGAGTCCAAAAGAAAGGTTTAGAGTATTGTTTAATTTTATACGGTAGGCGTAGCTCGCCAGGACCCTGTTGCGTGTTGTTAATCCATAGCGATCGTTAATTGCCAGTAAACCAACGTTGGACGAAGAATTTTTTAATGGAGAATGAATGCCAAACGCCGATGTTTTTGGCGCGTTGTTAAAACCTGTCCATTGGTTTTTGTAGGATAAGGTTGCGTTCAAGGCTCCATTGCTGCCAGCGTAAGCAGGATTGATGATAAGCCCGTTAAACATATATTGTGCATAAGCAGCATCATGTTGTCCGAAAGAAACAATGTTCCCGATCAACAGCAAAAATAAAATCATATTTTGTATCACTCGTATCATCAATCTCTTTTAATTAATATGTATCCTTTTATTTCTTTCCCGTTTTCTTTTTGAATAACGTAAAAGTAAGTATCATCACTCATTGCTTCACCGGCAAGGTTATGTCCGTTCCATGTATTTCGGTAATTATTGTCTTCGTAAACAATACTTCCCCAGCGGTTGTAAACAAATAGCTTGATGGTTCCAAGGCTTTCTATTCCTTTGATCACGAACTGGTCATTTGAATTATCGCCATTTGGACTGAATGCATTTGGAATTACAACGTTATCGCGAATAACAATAATGGTGTCAGAACTAACAGGGCAATTACCATTCGATTTCTGCCAGATAAAAATATTTTCTCCAACCAATAAATTATAGGCGCTTGTTATTTCCGAAGACGGATTACTAAAATAAATTGAATTCACGCTTAACCATATTCCGTTGCCAGGAGTGTTTTGTTGCGCTTGCAGGTTGGCGTTTTCAACAAAGACGAGTTGATCATCACCGGCGATGGCTTTCCCCGGTAGTTGATAAACAACCACTTTAATATCATCAGTGGTGGCAGGGCATGGACTGTTAGTAATGGTCCACCTGAAAATATTTTCGCCATAAGAAAAATTGGAAATGAACGTGGAATCCGAAAGTGGGTTTACAATAATACCGCTGCCCTTTATTACTGACCAGCTTCCAGAACCGTTAGCAGGCATATTCGCTTTTATGCTTAACGGTTTGGTTTCGCACATTTCATAGTCAGAAGCAGTGGCCGCGATATCAGGAACTCCTTTAATTACATAACTAACCGTGTCCTTCGAGGAAGGACATACGCCATTACTCACTACCCATTCGAAGGAATTGAGATTCAATGCAAGATTTATAACAGTGGAAGAAGGATTCGATGGATTAACTATTACCCCAGGCCCGGTGATCACATTCCAGTTTCCGTAACCCATGACCGGCGTATTCGCGTTAAGCGTTAATGTTGCGGCACATAAAGTTTGACTGTTTCCGGCAAAAGCTACAGAAGGCACTTCGTCGACCTGGAGAAATAAAGTTGAAGTAGATACCGGGCAGGAAGCGTTGGTAATCGACCATTCCATTACGGTTACACCTGGTGTAATAACATTAATGGCAGTTGTTTCAGAGGAAGGAGCGGAAAGCGCCGCGCTGCCGGACAGTACAGTCCACAAACCTGTTCCGGTTAACGGGGTGTTTGCGTTTAAAGCCAATGTAGGATTATTGGCGCAAAGTGTCTGGTTGCTCCCGGCAAACGCGGCAGTAGGCATCTGATCAACCTGGATCGAAAGAGTAGACGTTGAAACAGGACACGAACCGTTAGTTATTGACCATTGAAGAACAGTTGTTCCTGTGGAAATGGAACTGACGACGGTTGTGGATAATGAAGGGGAAAGAACAGAAGCACTTCCGCTAACAACTGACCACAAGCCGTTTCCAACTGAAGGTGTATTCGCATTTAATAAAAGCGTAGGGTTATTCGCGCAGAGGGTTTGGTTGTTTCCGGCAAGGGCTGGAGTTGGCATTGCATCTACCTGTATAGAAACACTTGAAGAAGAAACCGGACACGAGCCATTGCTAATTGACCAGTCTAAAACTGTAGTTCCAACAGGAATGGAGTTAGCCGCGCAACTGGCGGAAGATGGAGAAACAATACTTGCACTCCCTGTAAGAATGCTCCATAATCCGTTGCCTGTAGAAGGTGCGTTTCCGTTTAAGACAAGAGAAAAATTATTGGCACAAAGAGTTTGATTGCTTCCGGCAAACGAGGGAGTGGGCATCTGATCAACCTGGATCGAAAGAGTGGACGTTGAAATAGGACACGAACCGTTAGTTATGGACCATTGTAAAACAGTTGTTCCTGTTTGAATAGAGAGTGCACTGCTATTAGGCGATGCAGATGAAGTCAGCGCGGCACTGCCACTGATGATGGTCCATAGCCCTGTGCCAACAGTTGGCGTGTTGGCATTCAAGACAAGAGTAGGGTTGTTGGCGCATAAAGTCTGATTGCTTCCGGCTAATGAAGGCGTGGGCATTTGATCGCCCTGAAGTAACAACGTGGACGTTGAAGCAGGACAAGAACCATTTGTAAGGGTCCATTGTAAAATAGTTGTTCCGGTTGCAATAGCGTTAACTGCGCTTGTAGCGAGGGTTGGTGAAACTACAGAAGCACTTCCGCTTATCAAAGTCCATAGGCCATTTCCAGCCGCAGGGGCATTGGCGTTCAATGTAACCGTGGGGTTGTTGGCGCAAACCGTTTGATTACTGCCCGCAGCGGCATTTGGTAAAAAATCAACCTGTATTGAAATGCTTGAAGAAGAAGCGGGGCAGGAGCCGTTGTTTATGGTCCACTGTAATACATTTGTTCCCGTTTGAATTGGATTCACCTGGCTTGACGGGGATGAGGGCGCCAGAATATTGGCTGTTCCGGTAATTACTGACCAGAATCCGTTTCCTGTTACAGGAGAATTACCATTCAAGACAAGCGATGGGTTGTTGGCGCACAACGTTTGGTTGCTTCCAGCGGCGGCGGTAGTTGGCATTTGATCCACCTGCAATGAGACTGACGAAGTTGAAACAGGGCACGAACCGTTAGTGATCGTCCATTTTAAAGTGTTGGTTCCAACTGAAAGAGATGAAGCAATGCTTGTTGCAGAAGAAGGAGAAGAAAGATTAGCACTTCCGCTGATCACCGACCATAATCCATTTCCAATGGATGGTGGCGTGGCGTTTAAAGTAATAGAAGGGTTATTGATGCATAAGGTCTGGTTAGTTCCTGCGAAGGCCGGAGAAGGCATCGCGTCTACCTGGATAGCAAGTGTAGATGAAGCCGTCGGACAAACGCCGTTATTTACCGCCCATTGTAAAATTGTATTTCCCTGGGAAATGGCATTAACCATAGTGGAGGGGGAAGATGGCGAAAGTATGTTTGCCGTTCCGCTCAGTACAGACCATACGCCGTTACCGACAGCCGGAACGTTGGCATTTAACGTACATGAAGGATTGTTGGCGCAAAGTGTTTGATTGCTTCCGGCGACAGAAGCCGGCACTTGATTTACCGTTATTAGTAAAGTAGAAGAAGAAACAGGACAAGAACCGTTAGAAGTCATCCACTGTAAAATATTGGTACCCGTAGCAAGCGCGTTAACGGCACTCGTGGCAGATGTGGGGGTAACGATACTTCCGGTGCCGCCTATAACAGACCAAAGTCCCTGGCCCGACGAAGGCGTGTTGCCTGCTAATGTTCCGGAAGGACTGCTTGCACATACAGATTGATTGCTTCCCGCAAGAGAAGGAGTTGGCATCTTATCCACCTGTATTGAAACTGATGAAGAGGAAGCTGGACACGAACCGTTAGAAGTGGTCCATTGTAATATCGTAGTGCCGGTTGCGAGTGTATTTATTATGCTGAGAGGGTTAGTGGGAGTAGCAATGGAACAGCTCCCGCTCACCAGAGTCCATAATCCATTCCCAACGGAAGGTGCGTTTGCGCTTAAGGTAAGCGAAGGATTATTAATGCATAATGTCTGATTGCTTCCTGCAACAGAGGGAGCCGGCATCTGATCTGTTTGAACAGTAAGCGTCGCAACCGACGCAGGACATGAGCCATTGGAAATAGACCATCCTAAAACCGTGTTACCGGAAGCAAATGAATTTACAAATGTTGTTGGAGATGCAGGAGAGAGAATAGTGGCTGTTCCGCTTAGTACTGACCATAAACCAGTGCCTATAGCTGGTGTATTTGAATTTACAGCGAGAGATGGATTATTAATACATAAGGTTTGATTACTACTGGCACTGGCAATGGAAGGAGGCACATCACGAGTAACCTTAATGGAATCGATGGAAGGGTTACAGAATTTATTGGATATAACCCATGTGTACATGTTGTTGCCAAATGAGATTCCGTTAACAGCGGTTGCATTGGATAAGGGACTGGATAAGGTGCCCGAAGCTGTAGAGTTGGCGCCTTCCACCACATACCAGTTTCCGGTACCGTTTAAAGGTGAGTTGGCAGAAATGGTAGCTGAAGGAGCACACACACTAAAGTCAGGATCGGTGAGGGATACACTTGGTGGGGGACTGCAGCAGTTATAAATTGCAG
The DNA here is from genome assembly GCA_013816895.1 of Bacteroidota bacterium. Lineage (GTDB taxonomy): Bacteria > Bacteroidota > Bacteroidia > B-17B0 > Aurantibacillaceae > Aurantibacillus. The sequence goes on along the minus strand of JACDDR010000074.1, from coordinate 15,362 downwards.
GGTCGGGAGGCAGAGAGCCCTGAGCCAGGTAAATATTTTCGCTAAGGTCAATACTTAATGTAGACAAGCCCGGGAAACTGACGTTACTTTCAAACTGTCCGCAAAGTGTGATTTTATTTTCGCTTATTTTAAAGTCGTTAATATAATTATTTCCGAGTCCTTTGATTGGTTGGGCCCACTTGAATAAACCACTGGTTTCAAATTTGGCAACGAACATATCGGTACCATTGGCCAGACCGAAGTTTGCGTCAGGTGCAAAAAAATTATTGGAGCGGTAGTTTCCTCCTAAGTAAATATAACCGTGACCATCGGCATATATATTGGTGATCACGCTTTCGTGAGCTACGTTGGCTGACCAGCTTTTGACCCAGGTATCAAGGCCAGTGCCGCGCGAGCAGCGTGCTATAAAAGGAAGGTCGTGATCGGCAGAAGTTATCTGAAAGCCCGACGGAAAGGGGGCGTTAGGGTGAGTTGACCCCGAAATATAAACCCCGGCACAATCAGCGGTTATTCCAAAGCCAAGCTGTGGCTTGTCTCCCGCGGCCAGAATTTGCTGACACCAGAGCCAGTTTCCGGTGAGCGACATAGCTGAATAAAAAATGCTACCACTGCTTCCGGAGTTCCCCAAGACGGTTGAAAAAGTGCTGCCGTTCGCATTAATAAAACTCATGTTGTTGCCACCGTCTTCGCCAATAACGAACAAGGTATCATTGGAGCAGACTATTTTGGAATGCGAATAAATAAAAGGATTACCAATTCCATCGTCGGTGTTGGATTGAGCCTGGGTAAGCCATTGTTCGTTGCCGGAAAGATCGTAACTGCAAATAAAATAATGTTGTTTGATGCCAAACAGATTAGTGGTTAAAAAACTGCCAAAGGAAGCATTGTTATTGTAAATTCCCATAACGAACACAGCGTTTTTGATACTGACAACGGACTGCCCTTCATCATTGCCAGTTCCTCCGCCCTGTTTCGCCCACCTGACTTTTCCATTAGACGTATAGCTGGCTACAAAAACATCTTTATTGCCTGCAATTGCGTTTAAGGTAAAATCCGCTGAGGCTAAAGAATTAAATATAGTCGTTCCTTCACAATAACCTGTAAGGTAAATATTGCCATCATTCGCGTAGGAAACTGAATGCGCTTCGTCATTACTTACTGAACCGATGTTTACCACCCATATAAGGTTACCGTTAAAATCGTGTTTTGCCAGATATGCGTCTTTATTACCATTACCAATACCAGCGTTCATATCAGAAGATGCGATTCCCGCAAACGCGCTGTTGTTGGTAAAATATCCACAGGAATAAACGAATTTGTTAACGGTATCCAAAGATAGTGAATGGCCTGCCTCTTGATTTAAAAGTGTACTTTGATTTTTTACCCAGTTCCAAGTAGGCTGTGCCTTAATGGTAAGAGAACAGAAAAGCAGAAATAAAATGCGATAAACCATTTTAGAATGCATGCAAATAAATATTGCTTGTTATGGGGGTTAAAACTAACATTTGCTGATGCTCAATAAGTGATTAAAATTACGATAATTTTTGAATTTTTGGCCCTTGTTTATTGACAATATAAAGACTAGACGTTGCTTTTTAGCCGGAGGCAAGATTTAACCCGACCAAGCAAGTAATATTGATTTAATGTCCGATAATTTTAAAAACTAAAATTAAAAAATAAGAGGTTTCCATACCACAGCGATACGGGCTAATTAAACCTCTGTAACAAATTAAAATCTGTGTTCTTTTTTGTTACCTTTAAAATATGCTTTTACAACAAAAATTCATTACCGAGGTTGAAAGTAGTTTGCATCACAACGATTTTAGTCTTTTAACGCGGCGGTTAATGGACTTTTGTGAGGAGTACACCATCAATGAGCAAATCCGGGCAGAGGTCTTTATGCTTCGGAAGGCCTACCTGAACCTTGAGAATAAAGAGAGTCAGGTGGCCATATCCGCCGGGACTATTGAAACCACAAAGAAAATAATCGAGCAGTTTAAATCACAAACGCTTATCCATAAAAATCCTGCGGCCGCTGAACAGGAACTTTTAATCAGTGCTAATGGCATCTCCAAGCAGTTTAAAAGCGGGCGGGCGCCTTTTCATCTTCACCCGCTTGATGTAAAGTTAAAGTTCGGTGAAATTACCGGTGTGGTGGGTGAAAATGGAAATGGCAAAACCACGCTGCTTCGTATGCTTGCCGGTGAATTAAGCTCTGATACAGGCACACTGTTTTACCCGGCGCTTCATACAAATGCAAACGACTGGTATGCTGTTAAACATCATCTTGCTTTTATCCCGCAACGCATCAATAAATGGCACGGCACCCTTCTGGATAATCTGCGCTTTTATGCAACCATCCACGATTTAAAAGGTGAAGAAAACAATTATCATATAGATTATATTTTATTTCGTTTGGGTTTGGATAAATTCAGGGATCTGAAGTGGAGCGAGATTTCCAGCGGTTACCGTTTACGTTTTGAACTCGCGAAAATGTTATTGTGGAAGCCTAAACTTTTAATATTGGACGAGCCGCTGGCTAACCTGGATATTAACGCGCAGCAATTGTTTTTGCAGGATCTTAAATTTTTTACCCAATCCGTTTCTCACCCTGTAAGTATCATTTTGAGCTCGCAAAATCTGCACGAAATAGAACGTGTAGCCGATAACATTATTTTTATCCGCCAGGGACACACCATTTATAATGGAACACAAAGTAATTTCGCGTTCGACCGCCAGCAAAACAGTTTTGAGGTCTCAGGGAAGTTTGACCTGGACACTCTTGTTAAATTATTTGCCGATTATCCGGAGTTTAAAGTAGAGAATGCCGGCACCTCGTTTATTATTACTACGGGTATTAACTGTAACATTTTTACAGTTACCGATATACTGAAGAATAAGGAAATGGACTTGAATTATATCAGAGACATCAGTCAGAGTACGCGTAAATTATTCCATAAAGATATTTAAGATGTTTAAAACAATAACTCCCAAATTTGTTCAGCGCTTTGATTCATGGCTTTTGACAAACCATCCTGTGTTATGGATGAGTAAAATTCATTATGCTTTATGGCATGGCTTAGTACTGTGGGCTTTATCAGCGCTTCTGGGTGCTATTATGCCGGTTAACTTAAAAAACCAGATACAATATGAACTCTGGTATTTTTTATTTACCGTTTTAGGTGTTGTTATGTTGTGTTTCTGGACTTACCAGTACGTCATTTTTAATAAGGAACGCGACTACGGATCAAAGAAATTTTCAGAAGAGTATAAAAATTTTATTCTCGTTTTCTTTTCCGTCGGTATTTTTTTATTGGTGCCCTGGCCCTTTGAGGTAGTATACAGTCAGCGTATTGCTGCCTTATACAGCGATTCCGAGGTGCTCGAAGACATGAATATTCTGAATGAACGAGATCCTTATATGGCCAATTCCACCAACAATTATTATTCCTGGTATGATTCTATAACCAAGGTGCAGTATCTTAATATGAGGCAACTGAATCCTTATGCCGCCAGCTACTTCACGCCTTATTTCATGAAGTCCGATTCAGCAAAATACCCTCAGTTGCTTACCGATTTCCAGCTTTATAAAAAGTATAAACCAATTGTGGATATTCATGAACTTAAAAGAAAAGTTGAAGAGTTCAGATCAATAGCGGCCAAGTATGGTTGTCCTATTCAGGAATCGACCCAGACCATCGCTGAAAAATACAAAGCTTTACTCGTGAAAGAGCGGGTGGCAATTTCCGAATTTTACGGTAATGATAGTTACCAGTATGAGTTAAATGTTACGTTTACTAATCTTTGTGACGCCAAGTTTAAAACCTTTTTTATTTTTACGAAAGATTATATGTGGGTCATGTTTTATTTTATCATATGCACTACTTCCTTTTTGTTACTTTTTAAAGTAACTTACTGGCGTCAGTATCTTGTTATGCTGGTGGTATTGATGTTGTATCCCCTGTTGATGTTTATTTTTTCGCAGCTTCTCCCTTATCACACATTTACCAGGGGGGCAGGTTTCTTTGAATGCAGCATGGTTGTATTGGTTGTGTTCTCAGGAAGTACGTTATTTGTAACCGCTTTTTCGCATCATTGTTACCGCGCCTTTTATAATATTGCTAACCAGGTATTTTATGTGAGTCTTATTTTTGTCCCTTTGCTCATCCTGGCATTTCTTCACGATAATACCGACATCTTTCATAACCATTCCTCCTGGAATTATGAAAAAAGCGAAACTCCTTCCGAAGGATATGGAACCACTTACGACAGCCACTTGGCAAACCTTTATTATACGTATTGGAGTAATGAATTTAATCGCTGGATAGATATTATGAAATACACCGGCATTGCTCTGTTCATAATCGGTCTGCCATTTTTTAAACAACTTTTTGTAAAACAACTTTCACTTCCAAAAAAGAATTAACTGGTGAAACTGTTCGAAAATAATAAAGGCCGTACATTTATCCTCGTTGGGATTTTTTTATTACTGCTGTTCTGCTATTTCAATCAGAATTACATTAAGGAGAAAATAAGATCCTTCTCTATAAAAAAGGAGGCCCGCTGGTCGATTGAGCGGACAAGTGTGGAGGAAAAGTATCCGGATTATAAAGAGAAACAGGTGGTAGAAGTTGTTTCACCGGTTCTAACTATCGACCAGGTATACCATGCAATGACTGGTCCGGCGGGCGTATTTTACTTTAAAGCCGATAACACCCAAAAAAGTGGTATCATTTGGCTGACTGATTATTCTGTTAAAGTAATGGATGCGGATTGTAAAGCCGAACTGACAAATGATTATTTATGCCGCAATAATCTGGATGTGGCTTTTTCTGAATTTATTCAACAACGGAAAGAAACATTTAATAACCGCCTGATCATGACATCCCAGGGCCAGTCTGCCTTGCATTTTCCAAAAGGGTTTGCGCTGCCATTATTAGCACATGACAACATTTCTATCACTACTCAGGCGCTTAATTATGATAACAGAAGTGTTCCGGTTGAGGTGCGACATAAAGTAAAGATGGAATTTATACGGGATCAGGATCTGAAAACAAGCCTCAAACCGTTATTTAAACGTACTGTAAATGTTTTTGTAGAAGTAGATACTTGTGATGTTCCAAAAACCGGATGCGATTCAGGGAGATATTCCCGGCCTAACGCAACTCCGGGGCCGCTTGCTTTAAAAAAAGACACTCTGATTCCTTTGACCGGGCACTGGAAAATTCCTATCGGTTTTGATACTGTGAAATATGATATAACCTCCATGCTGCAGATTCCATTCAACACAACCCTGCATTACGCAAGCGTTTATGTCTATCCTTACTGCGTCTCGCTTAGTTTAAAAGACGTTACCACGGGTGAAGTGCTTTTTACATCGGCGATTAAAAATTTTTCCGGAAAAACAGGTGTCGAGTCCATTGCTGCATACTCTGATGTAAAAGGGAAGGAAATATTTTTTACGCATAGTTATCAATTGATATGCGTAACCAACAATACCAGCAATAGCGCCCAGGATATGATGGCTGGTATGATTCTTTATTTTCATGATAAAGAGCTTGAGCACACCCTTGCTAAAAAATCAGCAGATAAAAAGATCGATTAACAACAAGCTTCACTATATTGAACCTTTAAACTAGTATGTTATGCCAATAAGAATGTCAGACGATAACGACTCCGGCCGAGGCTGGGGTGGCAATCAGGGTAGGGGAAGCGGCGGGGATGGAGGCGGCGGCGGTTTTCCGCTCATTGGCTGGCTTATCCCTTTATTATTCCGTTACCCTAAACTATTAATAGTGCTGTTACTTGTCGGCGGAATTTATTATTTCACGCAAAAAGGATGTTCGGGCCCCGCTCAAAAACAGGAACGCAATTCTTATGGTACTGGCGCTACACTGGATCCAGCAGTGTATGATAAAAACGAGGTGTTTGCCGCGCTTGATAACGGCGAGCCCTTACCTGAAAAAGTATCGCTTGAAAAGTTTGCTCCTCCTCCTGGAGATCAGGGGGAGCAGGGCTCCTGCGTGGGGTGGGGAAGCACCTATTGCGGAAGAACTGTTCTCGAATCAGTGATCACTCATCAGGATCCGGATAAAATAAAATTCAGTCCCGCTTTTACATACAATCAGATTGGAGCTAACGGTTGCCAGGGTGCCTACATTACCGATGCAGTAGAGTTAATGACCAGTCGCGGAGCAGTACCTTACGAAGAATTTCCTTATAGCGCTGGTTCCTGCGCGCAGAAGCCCGATGAACATGTGTTGCAGGATGCTTCAAAATTTAAAATGCGGGGCGGTAACAGATTAAGTTTTGGTGGCGATGATTATACTGTTGACGTGAATGCCATGCGCCAGAATCTTGCACATAATGCTCCGGTTATTATTGGGATGGCTGTAGGAGGAACGTTTATGGGCGCTATGGAGGGAAAGGATGTCTGGATGCCCGATCAGGGCGACTATAGCAAGAACGGGTTTGGCGGACATTGCATGTGTGTGATAGGTTACGACGATAATTTTTTTAAAGACGATGGAGCATTTTTAATTCAAAATAGTTGGGGAGCAAAATGGGGTAAGAATGGCCGAGCATGGATCAGTTACAAAGACCTGGTTTATTTTACCAATGAAGCTTATGGTATCGATCCAATGCCCAGTACGGTGAATGAAACAAAACTACAATGCGCTATCGGGATGGTTGACAGGGAAAGCAACACAGATATAGTATTGAAAAATAAAGGACAGAATATATACGCTACCGCATCTCCGATGAAAATAGGGCAGAAATTTAAAATGAAGATCACCAATAATATTGAATGCTACGTGTATATTTTTGGGAAAGAAACGGATAACAGCGCTTATGTTTTATTTCCGTACACACCTAAACACTCGGCCTACTGTGGCATTACAGGCACGCGCTTGTTTCCTCGCGATTATAACATGGAGCCTGACAAATTAGGCAATAAAGATTATTTTGCAGTGCTTGTATCTAAAACACGATTGGATTACAAGGCACTCAATGAAAAATTAAACGCTGATAAAACCTCAGATTTTTCAAAACGTATTATGAATTTAGTTGGTGAAAATAAGCCGGAAGATGTTAACTTTGACAGCAATAATTCTATCTCTTTCAATGCCGAAATTAAACGCGGTGGTATTGTGCCGATCGTGATAGAAGTAGACAAACGTTAACGAATAAATTTTTTTTGTGTTTCATTTTTTATTAAGAACAATACCCCGGCCAATTTTAATACAGCTGAGTTTAATATTCAGCAAAATGGCACCCGTGTTATATTACGGCGATAGGTACGAAGATCCTATTACCGGAAAAACTTACCGGAAATTTTTGCCCTACGGTTACGGTGGTCGCGCTAAACGTAAAAACGTTTTATGTCCCGGAAGCTTATCCCTTGAGCGCCACAGGCTCTTATGGCTCTATCTTAAAAAGAAAACAGATTTTTTTACAAAGCCGCACACCATGCTGCATATTGCTCCCGAACAATGTTTTTATAAATTGTTTAAGGCTCAAAAAAATTTAAAGTATACCACCGGCGATTATAATAGTCCTATTGCCGATGTACATTTTGATTTGCATAAAGCACCATTTGATAATAATAGTTTTGATGTTATATTTTGCAATCATGTGCTGGAACATGTTGAAGACGCGGATCAATGCATGCGCGAACTCTACCGGATCATGAAGCCTGGGGGTTGGGGCATTTTCCAGGTTCCTTTAGATACTACGCGCAATAGTACTTATGAAGATAAAAGCATTACAAGTCCCGAAGCCCGTGAAGAGCATTTCTGGCAAAAAGATCATCTGCGTTTGTTTGGATTGGATTATAAAGATAAATTGGCCGCTGCGGGGTTTAAAGTTACAGTTGATGATTTTGTAAATACGCTCGGGCCTGAACTCGTGGATAGATACCGGCTTCCGGCTGGTGAAATGATTTACTTTTGTGAGAAGAAGTGAGATTATTAAAAAAGCAATAATATATTCAAAATATGAAACATTTATTTTCTCTGTTTTATTTGATCGCAATTTTAGGCAACTCTAACGTTTTGGGAGCAGGTTGTAATTTCGCAATCACCAATTCAACAACCGTTGGGGCCACAAGATCTTTTACCGTTGGTCAGGGACCATGGGGCCCACGAAAATACACCTGGGATTTTGGCGATGGCACCAACATTATTTCCTATTCCACGCCCACTAACAGTGTTTATGCAACTCATACGTACTCTTTAAACGGGGCGTATTCCATGACGATCAGCGCGCAGGATTCGCTGGGTGGTGGCTGTCTTTCATATATGATTTACAATGTATCTATTACTGGTATCACACCAACCTGCCAGGCACAGTTTGTATATACAACAGACACCGTTAACTGTAAAATGCAATTTACTAATCAAAGTTCCTCGGCAACTTCTTATTCGTGGTTGTTTTCGAATAGCAGCAGCAGTGCAGTCACTAATCCTTCCATAAGTATTGCAAATCAAAGTGTAATTAGTGTTACTCTTACTGCATTCAATTCCGGGCAGCAATGCGGTACAAATTCTGCAACGATCTCAATCGCGCAAAATAAATGTTATACGACAGGCTTAAAAAATAATAAATTGGATGATGGAATAATGATCAGGGAAAAGGACAGTGAAGAAATTGAAATTGTACTTAGTGAATCCAGGTTCAATACCCTGACCGTTATGGATTCAAAAGGACTTATCATCACAACTTTGAGAATTAATACTAACCTCTTGTCAGTTAAAACATCACAATTTTCGCCGGGTATATATTATTTACTTTTCAATGGTCCTGGAGGAACAGTCACAAAGAAAATTTTAAAGTGATAAATTAACCTTGATTTGAATAAATAACAGACTCACCTTAACAAAATTTGTTTATCATTAAATCTATTGAAGGAAGATTCTAACGTTCTACAGTTCTTCGGGCACGTTTCTTTCCTGTTTATTTTACCAGACCTTCCCAAATGAGAACGCTACTTTTCACCTCTCTTATTTCCATAAGTTTTTTTAATGATATCACGGTAACAGCGCAATCGGCATGGACTTCTAAAACTGCATTTGGAGGAGAAGAGCGTTACAGGGCCGTTAGCTTTGCTATTGATGATTACGGATACGTAGGAACAGGTATAACACTCTCGGGAAGATCTGGCACTAAAGACTTCTGGCAATGGAACAGAACAACCGATAGTTGGGTAAAAAAAGCTGATTTTCCGGGCGGAGAACGTTTTGATGCCCTCGCTTTATCAATAAATGGAAAAGCTTATGTGGGCGGCGGCGGAAGTCCGGCGGGCTGGGAAAAAGATTTATGGGAATATAATCCGGTCACTGATGCCTGGGTAAAAAAAGCTGACCTGGGCGGAGGTGCAAGAGCGGCCGCAGTTGCTTTCTCTATCGGAAACAAGGGGTATATAGTAACGGGCGGTAACGGCGCTGGACTTAAGGATTTCTGGGAATACAATCCTGCATCAAATCTCTGGACGCGGAAAGCGGATTTTCCGGCAACCGAACGTTCTTTTGCAGCAGGATTTTCAATAGGTAATAAAGGCTATGTATTAGGTGGTTTGATTGGTAACGGCGTTCAGGATTTTTGGGAATGGAATCAGGCAAGCGATAAATGGACGAAGAAGGCTGACTTTGGCGGGGGCGGGAGAGCCGAACTGGTGGCCTTTTCAATTGGCAATAAAGCCTATGCAGGAACAGGAATTGCAACATTAAATTACTTGCAGGATTTTTGGGAATGGGAGCAGGCTACTGATACTTGGACTCCGGTGCAGAGCTGCGGCGGTGTAGGGCGGGGTAATGCAATAAGCTTTGTGATCGGCAACAAAGGATACATGGCAACCGGTGGTTACTACGAGGATTATGGTCATTATGAAAAGGATGTGTGGGAGTTTAGTACTGATGTAAGCACAAGTATTAAAGTCGGCAAAGAAATGGATATGGATATTAATGTTTATCCCAACCCTACCTCTGGAATTATCGTGCTTAGTAGCGACAAAGTATCGGTAAATAAAGTAATTCGCATTTACGATGTATTAGGCAATTGTGTAATAAAAAACATTTCCATGCAGGGCAAAACAATTGAAATAGATATTAAGGGTAAGGCAAAAGGAATCTACTTTTTAGAAATTACCAGCGCTGATAAAAGGTATGTGAAGAAGATTTTATATGAATAACAGGAAGTGGATGAATCGTTTCGCGATAACAATCATAAAGAGCTTACTAAATTTTAATTCCTATTACACACACGTCGTCTACCTGTTCCAGATCACCTTTCCAGGCATCAAAGCTGTTTTCAATTATTTGCTTTTGTTGTTCAAGGGTGTTGTTTTTATTGGAAAGGATAAGGTCCGAAAATTGCTTGTATTTGAATTTTTTACCGCTCAGCCCACCGAATTGGTCAGCAAAACCATCCGTAAATAGATAAAATATTGCATCGGTATTGTAATCGATAAAATGCGTTGTAAAAGGTTTTGGATATTCTGTTTTACCAATGGGTTGCTTATCTCCTTTTATTTCCTTTATCTGCTCACCCTGAATATACCATAGCGGATTATTAGCGCCGCTCCAGGTAATCTTTTTATTTTTATTATCGATGCATAAGAGCGATATATCCATTCCGTCTTTTACTTCGCTTACGCTTTTTTCAAAGGTTTGTAATACAAGCTCTCTTGTTTTGTCCAGAATAGCCCCCGTCTCTTTAATATTAAATTCTTTCACTGTGCGGTTAAGGGCATTCGAACATACAACCGAAACCATTGCTCCCGGTACTCCGTGGCCGGTACTATCGGCAGCAGCAATAAAGAACAGGTCTTCAATTTGCTCGGCCCAGTAAAAATCACCGGCAACAATATCCTTTGGTTTATAGAGTATAAAATTGTCGGCAACGTATGAGTTCACAAACTCTTTTGGAGGAAGTATAGCCTCCTGCAAACGCTTGGCATAGGATATGCTGTCAATTATCTCTTTTTGTTTTTCTTCTATGAGATGCTTCTGATCTTCTACTTCCGTTTTTTGTTTTTCGATAATTTCTTTTTGCTGAACCAAAGTTCTGTTAGCCTTTTTTCTTAAAATGTTACTTCTTATAACAAAGAAAACTAAAACAACAAAAAGTATGATGATCAATAAAAACACAACAATAGCCTGTTGCGAACTGTTTAACTGTGAATTTTTCAAGATCAAAAGATTAATTCCTTTTTGGTTTTCGTTTTTAAGTTTAGAGATCTCTTCCTGTTTTTTAACAGCGTCATATTTCGAATTTAGATCTGCTATCTGGCTGAAAAGGGAAGTATTTAAATCTTTATTTCCCGAATTAATTATATCAGTGAGAGCCTGGTATTCGGCATTTTTTATTTCGTATTGTATGTTTGTAAGAGTATTGTAAACATACAGTAAAGGCATGCTGGCAAAATTGGCCTCAACCCACGTAACAGGTTCTCCGTTTTCATCTTCGTAATTATCTGTGCTTAAATTAAGGCCTTCATTAATAATCGGACGGTTGTGTTCCTGAACCAAATTAAGAAGAGAGTCTTTAAAATTTTCAATTGTCAGTTTTAACCGGTGAGCGGATAATTTGTCTTTTTTCGGCTGAAGATCGGTGCCAATTAAAAGGAAAGAAGTCTGGTCATAATTTATTTTATTCTCAATATAAATAGAGGATAAAGTATCGGCCTTCGCTTTCGGGATTTTATCGATATTGACAAGCAAATTAGACTTTAAGTCCCTGATAAAATTAACTGTGGAATCGGTTAAGTGTTTAAGCTTAGTTGCTTTTAAAAACGGAGCAGTATTTTTATCAGCTGTTACTTTTTCCAGTGTAGTATATAGTTGCCTGTTTCGTGAGGTAGCGGTTCTAAAAGCTTCTTCCGTATTTAATCCTTGTTGAAGCACCGCATCGATGTTTATTTTACCGCTTGAAGAATTTACAAGCATATTCATAAAGTAACTGATAAAGAATATCACTAGAAACACATGATGCATCTGGCTAAGATCGCTTCTACCTGCCTTAACCAGATGATATAAGGAATAGGGAAGTACTATGAAATAGAGAAGAAAAGTATTGACAAAATAAAATATTCCGGCAGCAGGCCAGTGCTGTATTTTAAAAAGAAGTCCGAAAGCGAAAACAAACAGAATAAGAACTTTAACCGCAAGAATAGTTTTTTCTTTACCGGTTACTTTTGTTTTTCTTGCTTCAACAATAAAAAGAGGAAGATAAAAAAGACAAAAAGTAAGAATTCCGAACATCATTAAAACGCCTGCACCCGGCCAGTGCATCATTTTAAAGTACTGGCCAATAAATGACGGCACCAGGCACATCCAGATCAGAACCTTTAAGGCCGTAGAGGGCTTAGTGTTGAAATTGCTCATTCTTTACAAAATTGTAAATGAAGATAAGAAATTAATTGATTCTAATCATTGTCAGATATTTCAGTACCTCTCTCAGATAAGACGGCAGATCTGTTTTTTCATTTCTTTCAATAATAAGGTCAATCTCTCCGGATAAATTCCGGTTTCCGCAGGTGTATGGAGCGTTTATCTTAGAAATTACAACGGCAGCGAAGAGCGAGTGTTTTTCAGAAACAGTAATGGCTAATTGATATTGCCTGTTTTTTATTGTAAGGTCTATATGGCTTTTGGGAAGGTTTAAAAATGTTTTATCCTTTGAAGTAAAACAGATCCAGTCTGAATAACTTGCCTGCTTCGAATTGAGTTCTATAAAAAAAACATCAACATATTTTTTTGTGCTGTCGGTAAATTTATCTATCTCGCTTTTGTTTACGGGATGTGTATTATCAATTATCAATGCAATCTTTTCAATCTTGTCCCAATTCAAAAATTGCTTTTTTCTGTTTGAGTTATGTTTCTCAACAGCATTGCGCATAAAATAATTGGCAAGGGATTTAAGCATTTATTTAACCAGTTCTTCCGCTAAGGAAATGAATTTTTTTACTGTATTTTCAAGACTGTCATGGGCTTTTCCACCCGCGGCGTTAATGTGGCCGCCTCCGTTAAAGTGCGCCCTCGCAAATTTATTTACATCAATTTTCCCTTTGCTTCTAAAAGAGAGCTTTACACCACCTTCTCCTTCATTAAAAAGAGCGCAGGCTTTTATTCCTTTTATGGCAAAAGGATAATTTACGAGTCCTTCGGTATCTCCTTTTTTATAATCGAATTTCTTTAGTTCCGCCTCGGTTAATGCAATATAAGCCACAGGAAGGCCTTTAATAATGGTCATCTTTTCACTTAGTGCGTATCCCAATAGCTTCATTCTCTCTTCGCTGTAAGTGTCATAAATAGCCGAATGAATATCGCTTGGAATAATTCCGGTTTTTAATAGCTCGGAAATAATCATGTGTGTTTTTGAATTTACGCTCGAATAACGGAACGATCCGGTATCTGTCATCAACCCTACATACAAACAGGATGCTATTTTTTTATCGATCAGTTTTTTCCCACCTAAACCAACAATAAAATCAAAAATTAATTCGCAGGTACTACATGCATTTACGTCATGAAAATAATAAGTGGGGTAATTATCCGGCTGCTGATGATGGTCAATAAGAATTTTTGGAGCTTTTGATTTTTCTATTTCCGCTCCAAGTTTTTCAATTCGTTTTAATGTGTTAAAGTCCAATGTAAAAATCACATCGGCTTTGGCAATGCTTTTATTTACTTTCGCCGCATCTTTTTCAAAATTGAGAATGTGTTTATTCCCGGGCATCCATTGTAAGAATTCGGGGTACTCGTTTGGTACCACTACAGTTACTGTTTTTTTTAGGGCTTTAAGGTAATGGTAAAGACCCAGGCTGCTTCCTATAGCATCTCCGTCAGGACTCCAATGCGTTACAATTACAATATTTGAACACTTTTTAATTAATCCCTTAAATTTGGGGAAACTGTCTTTACGCATAGAAGCTGTTTTATTGGGATAAGGGTGCCAAGGTACGAAATACACAGGTTTTTTAAGGATTTTCGGGCCTTTTTTTGGTGAATTAAGAATTATATACGTATATTTGCCCCTCGAATTTATAAATACAAACAATTACACATGTTAATAGTTCAGATCAAAGAAGGCGATACAATTGAGAAAGCCTTAAAGAAGTACAAGAAGAAGTTTGAAAAAACCGGAGTTGTAAAGCAACTGCGTGAGCGTCAAAAGTTCACCAAACCTTCTATCCGCCTGCGCGAAACAAAAATTAAAGCTATTTACAAGCAAAAACTTCAGATTGGCGCTATTGAAAAATAGTCTGTCGTAAGTTTATCGTTTTTTATATTGCAATCCTGATCTGAATTATCTAAATTTAGGTTAGGATTTTTTATTTATTATGGTTGATCATATGGTATATGAGTTTCTGTCTTATCTCAGCCTTCAAAAAAGGAGTAGCGAATTAACCACAAAGAGCTACAAATCTGATCTGGAACAATTTTTTACGTATTTAAAGCAGGAGGTAGGAGAAATCCCACCTTCGAAAGTTTCCTCAATACAAATTCGCGGTTTTGTTGCTTTTTTAATGGAAAAGGGATTATTACCTAGAAGTGTTAACAGGAAATTAAGTTCTTTAAAATCATTTTATAAATATCTTTTGAAAAATCAGGTCATCAGCTCAAATCCGGCCAGTAAAATTCAGGGACCTAAAACCCCGAAAAGACTTGCGGTTTTTATTGACGAAAGCCAGACAGAATCTATTTTTGAGCGGTATCCTTTTAAGGAAGGCTTTGAAGGTCAGCGGGATAAGCTTCTGATAGATATTTTGTACCAGACGGGAATACGACGGGCAGAACTTTTGCAACTGAAGGACAGCGATGTGGATCTTTTTAATTTACAGTTGAAGGTTTTGGGTAAACGTAACAAAGAGCGTATTATTCCTTTTAGTCTTGAACTAAAACGAAACCTGGAATCGTATTTGAACGTAAAAAAAGATTCAAACCTAAACTGCCCCTACTTGTTGATCACCCCTGAAAATAAACAGATCAGCGTAACTCACATCACAAAAGTGGTGAAAGAGGTTCTTGGCAGTGTAACAACCAACAAGAAGAAAAGTCCGCACATCCTGCGACACACGTTTGCTACTCACATGCTTAATAACGGTGCGGATATAAATGCTGTGAAGGAATTGCTCGGACATGCGAGTCTTTCCGCTACGCAGATCTATACCCATAATACAATTGAGAAATTAAAGAAAACATATAAACAAGCCCATCCAAGATCGGGCAATTAAAAATAAATAAGGAGGAATAATTATGACAATCAACATTCAATCAGTGCATTTTAATGCCGACAGCAAACTGTTAGATTTTGTAAATGAAAAAGTGAATAAGCTCACTACTTATTACGATGGTATTATC
>JACDDR010000183.1:2968-3773 GCA_013816895.1 Bacteroidota bacterium | reverse complement strand
CTGTTGAAATAAAAAAAGAAGACGGCTCGGTAAAAACTGTAAACTGTGATAATATCCTCATCGCAACCGGAAGCCATCCGCGTATCCCCGGAAATATCAAGGTAGATGAAAAAATAATTGTAACAAGCGACGGCATTAAAAATTTTACCGACTGGCCCGAAAGCATGGTGGTGCTTGGTGCCGGGGTTATTGGTTGCGAATTCGCCACTATTTTTTCAGCGTTTGGAAAGACAAAAGTTTATTTAATTGATAAGGCCGATCGCATTCTTCCGTTTGAAGATGCTGACGTAGCGGAGGTTGTCGAGAACAGCCTGGAGCAGCAGGGCGCGCGCGTTCATCACGGAGCTTCCCTAAAGCGGATGGAAATTAAAAACGGAAAAGTTGAATACGAACTGGAATATAAAAATGGTGAAACCGAAGTAATAACGGTAGACAAAGCTCTTATTTCCATTGGTCGCTGCGCGAATGTAGAAGGCATTGGTCTTGAAAACATAGGCGTTAAATTAAATGAAAGAGGTTCGATCTGGGATGATGATACGCAAACCAACATCAGTAATATATTTGTGGCAGGCGATGTAACCACAGAAGTGGCGCTTGTAAATGTTGGTGAACGCGAAGCGCGGCATGCTGTTGTAAGGATGTTCGGGCCGATCGTAAAACCCTTGTCATACAAAAATATAAGTACTATCATGTTCCTGAATCCTGAAGTGGCTTCGGTGGGCATGAGTGAACAGGAGCTGGTGACAAAAGGCATTCCTCACAAAGTAGTTAAGCTGGATTATACAACCAACGCAAGGGCTATAGC
>JACDDR010000183.1:0-2958 GCA_013816895.1 Bacteroidota bacterium | reverse complement strand
ATTTACACCAATCAGGGTATTCGCGAACTGGCAGATATGATGCATCCGCACCCAAGTATTATTGAAGGTGTGCAGGAATGTTTACGCATGCTTTTGAATAAGTCCATTTATAAACCCTACGTGTTTACCGACAGGTTAAAATGTTACACCTGTGAAAATGGTGTTTGTACACCGATTGAAAATCTTGTTGTTTAACTTGAAGAAAAAACAATTGTAAAATCAGTTCCTTTTTTCCGCGTTACTTTTATTTTCCCGTCGAGTTGTTCTACTAATGATGAGATGAGCTGAAGGCCCAATGTTTCAGGGTTAAGCAGGTTGATGTGTTCGGGAATTCCAACGCCGTTATCACTGATCTTAAGTTTATAATGCCTTTTACCTGTGCCGGTTAATTCAACCAGTATCGTTCCTTTTTTCTTGCCGGGAAAAGCATATTTGAATGCATTGGATAAAAGTTCGTTAATAATGATTCCGCAGGGAATGGCTTTATTGATATCAATGCTTTCCTTGTCAATGTCGAAACGCAGATCAATTTTAATATTACCTTTTAAATTATACGTCTGCGAAATAAAACCTACCAACTCGTTGAGGTATTCGCGGATCTCTATTGTGGCCAGGTTTTTGGAACGGTAGAGCAGCTCATGAATAATGGCCATTGATCTGATGCGGCCAATGCTTTCAACAAATTTTTCGCGCGCGGCCTTATCCTCAATTTTCTGAGCCTGAAGGTTTAATAAACTGGAAATGATCTGCAGATTATTTTTAACGCGGTGATGAATTTCTTTGAGCAAAACTTCTTTTTCATGCAAAGAAGACTTTACACCCTCTTCAATTTTTTTGCGTTCGAGAAAAGCCGGCACCGGTATGTTTTTTTGCCTTGAATTTTTCTTTTGATCTTTCAGATAAAGATGAATCTTATCGGGCGGAGCCATAATAAAGGTGCAGGTTTTATCCCCTTTAGCCTTACAGCTTATTTCAACCGAAGTTAAAGGAATGCCGAAACTTGCCTCACACCATCCGCTGGAGTATCCCGCGTTCATAATGCATACCGGGGTTTTCGATTTCTTTTTGGCCTTCACCCAGCTATCGGCCTCAAAGGAATAAGGATGGTTGTATTTGATGTAATAATTTTCATCCGGACTGGGTTTGCTTTCCTTCAAAATATCTACAAAAGCCCAGCCAGAGTGAGCAAAGTGAACCGGACCCGCTGAAAGTTTACTGATCGGATCAACTAGGTTCATCTTTTTATGAAAGCGATTGGCATCTTCAATTCCTAATACGTGCGACAGGTCGAACAAAATATTTTTGCCTATGCTCATGGCCTCCTCTTCGCCACGGTCGCTGTATATGGCGGCAAAAGAATTTAAGAATTCTATTGAAAGAGCGGAGGCGCGTACGAGTACATAACGTTCGCCATCAATATCAATAGTGCCGCGCGAAGGATCTAAATTTAAATGCTTGAAATAATTTCCTACCGTTTTTTGTGCTTTATCAAATATGGGTTTAAATGCCGCAGGAACCTTAACCGTTGGACCCTGAACTTTTGAAGCTGTTTTTTTCAGCCGGTTGTTTTCATTGGTGAGCTTCTTGATCTCTGCCTGCAACGCACGTATGCTTCCTGTTTTTTTATTCATGAAAATGGGGGGACTTTAATGAACCACCTTTTTTAATTGGCGGCCATTAAAATTAAA
Organism: Bacteroidota bacterium; assembly: GCA_013816895.1. Lineage (GTDB taxonomy): Bacteria > Bacteroidota > Bacteroidia > B-17B0 > Aurantibacillaceae > Aurantibacillus. The sequence continues at coordinate 1,270 of JACDDR010000183.1, read as the reverse complement.
TAAAATTAATGAAGTGGGGGTTAATATTAAGATTTTTTAGATTTGAATCTACCACTTCGTTAAATTTAAAAACTATCTTTGAATGCCAATGAACAAGCGCATTCTCCCCATTATATCCATTGCCTTTTCGGTTGCCCTGCTGGCCCTCATCTTTATTCAGGTGTATCTCATTAAGGGAGATTTCAGGGCGAATGAGGAAACTTTTGTGCACCATGTTAAAGAAGCGCTTGACAATACTTCCGCTAAACTCGAGCGGTTTGATACGACTACCTCCTACAAAAAAATTAAAAAAAGAATCCAGGGAATAAAACAACCCGTATTGTTCGACGGGAAAAGCTCCGGCAGTTACAGCTTTAATGTGTTTACAACGCTGAGCATCGATAGCAACGGCCAGCATTCAAGCCAGTATTTTTCAAAAACACTTCCCGGCGATTCGCTCGATCTGTCGCCCATCGCGAAAAACTTTTTCAATAGCTTTAAAACCAAGCAGCAAAAAATGTCGCCCAACAACGATCTTTTTAAAGCACTTTCTTTGGGTAACGATATATTTGATGAAACCATTGAACAGAATTTTTATAAAAACTATAAACAGAAAGTAGATAGCACCTTGCTCGATTCTATTCTTCGGTCGGAATTAAAAAAGCAGAAGATTCGCTCCAAGTATTATTACGAGGTAACCTCCATTTACCCAATGGGACAGCATCATGGCGATCTTAAACTGGCCGAAAATTTTAATGATTCGCTCGGTGAAGGTTACAAAGTGTGTTTATCCCCGAGCAACCGTTTTGTTGATCCGCAATATCTTATTGTTCGCTTTCCCGATCAGGATAAAACTATTTTCAGAGGGATGTGGGTTTTGCTTACCATGTCTATCGTTGTTATTTCCATTCTTATTTTTTCTTTTTACTACATCATGGCGAGCAATCTCCGGCAAAAAAAATTGTCAGTCATTAAAAATGATTTTATCAGCAACATGACGCATGAGTTCAAAACGCCAATCAGTACAATTTCACTGGCGAGCGAAATGTTAAGCGATACCAGTATTTCACAAACGCCCGAAAAGCAGCAGCGCTTTTTGAAAATGATCCGCGAAGAAAACAAAAGACTCAGCGTATTGGTGGAGAGTATTCTGCAAACTTCTATCCTGGATAAAGGCGAGTTTAAATTAAAGCTCAGCGAAATTGATGTTCATGAAATAATTAACACTGCGATTAATAATACCCAATTACTCATTAGCCAGAGGCAGGGATATGTACAAACGTTTTTAAAA
>JACDDR010000073.1 GCA_013816895.1 Bacteroidota bacterium | reverse complement strand
CTATTTACCACAATAACGGGCAGTGGATTTACTGTTACCAGTGTCGTAATTGTCTTGGTGCATCCGCTGGCGCTTGTAACAGTAAGCGTGTAAGTTCCGTTGTTTGTTGCCTGAGCAGACGCGATAACCGGATTTTGAACGGCTGATGTGTAACCGTTAGGACCTGCCCATGAATAGGTGCCGCCCCCACCACCCGTGAGGTTTATAGGCTTGTTCACACAAACGGGGCTGTTGCTGTTGGCTAATGGAACAGGTAAAGGATTCACAACAACGGGTGCTGTAATGATATTGGAGCATGTGCCGATGGTTGCCACGAGTGAATAGGTACCGCCTGCCGCAGTTGTTACATTGGGTATGGTAGGATTCTGCGTGCCGCTGACAAAACCATTAGGGCCGTTCCAGCTATAGGTGGAGCCGCCGCTTCCGGTAAGAGAAAGTGTTGTGCCCGCGCATGGTGTGTTGCTTGTAATCGCCGGAGATGGCAAGGTGACAACCGTTACATTCCCCACGGCAGAATTGGTGCACCCTGCAGCGGTTGTAACAATTACTGTATATGCGCCAGCCATGGAAGTGCTTGCGCCCGGGATCGATGGATTTTGAACTGCTGAAGAGAAACCATTTGGTCCGCTCCAGGAATAAGTTGAGCCTCCGTTGGAGGTAAGATTAATTGTTTGATTGACACAAACTGTTGGATTATTGACCGCAATAACCGGTAATGGATTAACCACAACGGATGTTGTTATAGATGCGGTACAGCCGTTAGCCGCTGTTACGGTAAGAGAATAAACTCCGGCATTAGATGCTTGCGCAGAAGCAATAACCGGGTTTTGTATGCCGGAAGAAAATGCTCCCGGGCCACTCCAGTTATAAGTACCACCACCATTCCCTGTAAAGTTAATTGGCGTATTTACACATACCGGGCTGTTGCTTCCGGCTAATGGAACCGGAGCAGGTTTTACGAAAACCTGTGTTGTTTTTGTTGTGATGCAAGCTCCGGACCCAGTACTAACAGAATAAATTGTTGTTGAAGCAGGAGACACCGATACTGGGTTTGTTGTGGCACCACCAGGTTGCCAGGTATACGTTATGCCTCCGGTAGCTGTGAGAACCGCAGTTTGACCCTGGCAAATAGAAGCAGAGTTTACTGCGAGTGTTGGAGAAACTATAGTAGCGGATATTGTAACCATTCCGTTCCCTGAAGTGGTACCGGGTGAACATCCTCCGCCTACGGGTGTAAGGCATGAGCCGCCACCGCCGCCGCCGCCGCCGAGTGAGCCGCTGGCAAAACAATCGCTGCCACCGCCGCCGCCGCCGAAGTAACCGCCACCACCACCACCGCCCGGACCACGTTTATAACAAGGGTCTGTGCCTCCTGCGCCCCCCTGACCTGATGAACCGCTGGATCCCGCATTTCCACTTGAAATCCACGCTGCGCCCCCAGCGCCGCCTCCAGTCTGAGTTCCGCCTACGCCGCCACCGCCAAAAGAGGAAGAGCCTGTTACGCCAGTGCCACAGCCACCGTTACCACCAATAGAGTTAGTGTTTCCTCCTCCCATTCCGCCGCCGCCACCAGCAATAGCCAAAGGTGTGCCGCCATTATAAATTCCACTTGCGCCACCACCACCACAGCCTGCATTAGAAGGAATACCAGCGTTACCTCCACTACCACCGCCATTGTATCCGCCGCCAGGACAATTACCCTGACCGCCGACTTTAATAGTTAAAACCTGACCGGGAACAACTGTAACAACACCAGTAACTGTTGCGCCTAAACCTCCAGGGCCTCCGCCCGAGGCTCCATTCGCATTAATTGTTATGCTTGTAACGCAAGGTGGAACCGTCCAGCTTTGGGAACCCCCGGTATAATTAAATGTATAAACAGTGGTTTGGGATATTCCCAAAAAACCAATAAAAAATAGAATCAGAGAAAAAAGAGCCTTGCTTTTGAATAGGCTTAAACCAATAGTACCCGGTTTGCTGCTATTCATTTCTTTATTTGTAAGATTCTTTGGTTGCATGTAAATGATAGTTTTTTTGATCGGATTCCAGTATAAATTTAATTCATTTTTTTCTTAATAAAACAAGGGTTAAGGGGCTCTTAGGGGCAATGAAGGCCGTTGATAGGGCGACGCCAAATTAGTCGAATTAAAACAGGTATTTGTCGATAAAATAAGCGAGTGTGTCGGAGGGAAAAAAACAGGCATTTACTGGAATATGCATATGGGCGAGGGAAATAACCCAGAAGTGAATTATCTCGAAACTGTTACCTTACCGGTAAGTTCCTTCGATTTTCCGAACACGTTCAGTATCCGAATCTGCCAAACATATACATCGTTGGGCACGGGTTCACTGTTGCGCTTAACGTAAGTACCAGACCAACCCTCCTCAAATTTGGTAGTACTAAATAGTTTTTCGCCCCAACGGTCAAAAACCTCAAGCTCATACTTTACAATACCGAAACCTTTTGGCTGGAAGATATCATTTAAGCCATCACCGTTAGGTGTAAATGCATTTGGAACATAGATCCAGTAATCTTAACCAACTATAATCGATTTTGTAATAGTATCCTTACACCCCTTGTTGCTGGTTACCACCATTGCTACTGCGTATACTCCTGCTTCAGGATAAATAATTAACGGATTTTGTTGTGTTGCATTATTTGTTTGATTAGAGAAATACCATGACCAGCCTGTATTGATTGCACCTGTCGAGGCATCCGTAAATTGAACCTCTTCACCCATTATAGGTTTGGCAGGCGCATAATTAAAATCTGCAACTGGAATTGGATTGGCAAGGATGGTGTAAGTGGAATTGTTTGAACACCCATTTATATCAGTATAGTTCGCCTTAACCGTGTAAGTGCCCGCAGTTGCATAGCATCGCGTGGTAGTTAAACCAGAAGAAGTACCACTTTGTCCGAAAATCCAATTACAGGATTGCAAAAAAGAAGGAGCCTGGCAACTGAAGGAAATACAAACCGGGATACAGCCTTCCTTTTTATCGGTTGATATAATCCCCGAGGGCAGCGGATTTACCGTTACAGGAACAATTGCACTGGATTTACAACCAATATTATCGGTTATAGTAAGCGTATAAGAACCCGACATAGCCGGAATTGCTGAAGGGATTTGCGGGTTGTTAATGCCAGATACATATCCATTAGGGCCCGACCATATAAACGTTACAGGGACAGATGCCGAGGCATTAAATTGTAATAACTGATTTTCGCAAATGGGGCTATTGCTCACGGCCATAGGAGCCGGGATAGTGTTAACCTGCACATTGGTTAGTGAAGTGCTGCTGCAACCATTAACATCTGTAACTGTAACCGCATATTGTCCACTCATGGCAGGCGCCGAGTTTGGAATTACAGGAAACTGGCTGCTGCTTGAAAACCCCTGGGGGCCGCTCCAGGAATAACTAGTTCCGCCTGTTGCGGTTAAAGAAACCGATTGCGGCACGCATACGGTAGATCCCATTACTGCAATAATTGGCAAAGGATTCACTGTTGCTGATGTGCTTATGGTCGCAGTGCAATTACTCGCGTTCGTAACTGTAACATTATAAACACCGCTGTAATTAGGATTGGCAGAGGGTATGGTAACATTGCTTCCACTTGCTGCAAATCCGTTGGGTCCGCTCCACGCGTAAGATACACCCCCACCCGCGGTAAAGGTTAACACCTGGTTCATACATACCGGGCTGTTACTATTAAGAACAGGTGTAGGCAAACCGTTAACCGTTATAGACCCGGTAATGCTGTTAGAACATGTTCCCGCAGTAGCAATAAGCGTATAAATTCCGTTAGCTGCCATACTTACATTGTTAATGGTAGGGTTTTGAGTCGCACTTGAAAAACCATTTGGTCCGGCCCAGGTGTAGGCCGCTCCGCCAGTACCCGACAAACTCAGGGTGGCCCCGGCGCAAGGCGTATTGCTTGTTATAGCAGGGGCAGGCAATGCGTAAACCGTTACACTGGCTACGCTTGAGTTGGTGCAGTTCCCGGCGCTTGTTACTATTACCGTATAGTTACCCGCCATGTTAGTAGTAGCATTTAAGATAGAAGGGTTTTGAACGTTTGAAGAATAACCATTAGGACCTGCCCAGACGTAAGTTGAACCTCCGTTTGAAGTAAGGTTAATGGTTTGATTAACACACACTGTTGGGTTATTTACCACTACAACAGGAACCGCATTAACCACTGCACTTGTAGTTATTGTATTAGTACAGCCAAACGAATTTGTTACGGTTAAGGTATAAACCCCAGCATTGGCAGCGGCTACCGGCGATATAACAGGATTTTGCAATGAAGATATAAAACTGTTTGGCCCCGACCATGCATAACCAGTGCCTCCATTCCCGCTTAAGTTCAGTGTATTACCTGAACATACCGGCCCATTGTTTGCCGCCACAGGCGTAGGTTTGGGATTTACAGTTACACTGGTTGTTGCGGGTGCGGTACAAGTACCAACAGTAACAACGAGTGTGTATAGGCCGGAGGCAGCGGTGGTAACATTATTGATGTTTGGGTTTTGCTGGCTGCTTGTAAAACCATTGGGGCCGTTCCACGCATAGGTGCCGCCGCCACTGCCTGTTAACGACAGTATTGATCCGGCACATACAGGCCCGTTATTGTTTGGAGTTGATGTAGGGCTTTGTGCAATAACAACAGTGGTAGTAGCCACATTGGTGCATCCGCCCGCGCTTGTTACTGCAACGGTATAAGTGCCTGCTACTGCAGGGTTAACTACCGGATTCTGGGCATTGGATGCGAACCCGTTGGGACCGCTCCAGGTATAGGAAGTCTGCGCGCCCACAGAAAGAGTCACCGGTTTACCAGGACAAACCGGTCCGTTATTAGAAGGTAAGGGGTTTGGTAAAGGTAAAACCGTTATTGTTTTTGAGATAGAGCAGGTGTTAGTTGCGGGATTGGTACCTGACGTTGTTGCTATTGCTGTGTAAACGCCTGTTGAGGACATGTTAGGAACAGAGGCATTATTTCCGGTTGAAGAAAAGCCGGCCGGCCCGTTCCACGTAACACTAACCACGCCAGTACCGGTAGTAGCACTAAGTGTAGCGGTTTTACCCGCGCATAAGGAACTGGTCCCTGTAACCGTCATACTACATAAAACTCCGCAATTGGTAATACCCGCACCTGCATTATTAGAGTTCGTTTGACTAAATGTAATTTGTTGATTAGCGTTAGAAAAATTCGTGATCATTAAAATATAAAACTGGCCCGCTACTGCATTATTAATAGTAAGTGTTTCTGTTGCGGAGCCGGAATAACTGCAGCCAACAGTATTTGCCGCAGTAAGGTTACCGCAGTTGCCGCTTAAGGAGCCGAAAGGCCCGTAAGCTATAAAATCAATATCCTGGCCGGCGCTCATTGTAATAACAACAGGCCCCGAAGTGCCCATCTGGAAATAAAACCATGCCGGATTAGGCTGAGAGCCCAGGCAGCCGTAATTAGGGCCAGTCTGCGCGCTGCCAGCATTAACGCCAGCAGGGAACTGCATGGTTTGACCAGTACAGAAGGGTGTGGGATTAGAACAAAGATTATTTTGGGCTTTTGCAGAATAGCAAAGCAGTAATAAAAAAGAAATTGTGACTAGAAAATTTTTCATGGCCCGAATACGGAACTAATTACAATTAAAGGTAGTTACAATTATACCGTTATTTAAGAGAAATGAGTGTGACTGGCGAATGACTTAGTTAATGAGTAAAAGATGCGGAATAAAAGGCGGGGCGCTTTACCTGAGTATCCAAAGAGGGCCTTAAATGATACAGCCTGAGCGCACCATCTTTTAAGGTTTAACCCCTCCCAAATCACAGATTTTTAAAAACTCATCTTCTGTTACGCCGCCCACGCTTAACCTCGAGAGACGAACCAACTGCATGTGTTGTAAGAGAGGATCTTTTTTTACCTGTTCGAGAGAGACAGGCTTTTTTAAACTTTTGTACGGAGCGAAATCCACTGCCAGCCATGCGGTTTCATCGGTTGTAGGATCCTGATAGCTTTCCTTTACAACCTTTGCTATGCCTACAATATTCAATCCTTCGTTACTGTGGTAGAAAAAAGCCATATCCCCTTTTTTCATCGATCTCAGGTTGTTGCGCGCGGCATAATTGCGCACGCCGTCCCACGATGTTTTTTTATCCTTTAAGAATTGATCCCAACTGTATTTAACAGGTTCTGATTTTATGAGCCAGTATTGCATTGACACAAAATTAGAAAAGGAGATTGAAATATATAAGAGAGTTGAAAACTAAAATCACCCCGGGTTGCTTCGACGAAGGGCAGAATTCAGGCTACTAGAAAGGCCTGTTAATCCCGCTAAACTTTAGCAAGAAAAGCAGAACATTAAAATGCTTTGCAGCGCAATTTAATTTAGACAAAAACAGCCCATTTTATTGTATATGCTTTAAAATATATCTACATTTGCCCCCGAAATTAAAAAACTAAGCTCATTTTAAGCAAATGACCAGTAAAATCAATACTTCCGCGAAAAATTCATTTCTTCTAAGCCTGCTATTTATTTTTTTCCTGTTCCTGTCAAATTTTACATTTGCCAACGATGGTGCTGAACCTGAACAGGAGCATAACGCTGTTGTTAGCCAGGGGCACGATGCAACGGCACATGAGGAAGATCCTAACAAGCCGGTTGACATTGCAGCTGTTGCATTTGAACACATTCTGGATTCTCACTCCTGGCATTTATGGGGCGATCATGAAGAAGCTGTTTCTATTCCTTTACCCGTTATTATTTATTCTTCTGTTAACGGCATCAAATGTTTTTCATCGGCGCGTTTTAATCACGGCCATTCTCCTTATGAAGGATACAGTTTAGTGGATGATGAAATTGTTTCCGCTAATCCGGATGAAAAAGTTTACGATTTTTCAATTACCAAAAACGTGGCGCAGCTAATGCTTACTGCATTAATCTTGTTTTTATTATTCACTTCAATTGCTCGCGCATACAAAAGCACAGGTGTTACCTCAGCCCCTAAGGGGAAACAATCTTTCTTTGAACCTCTTATTACTTTTGTGCGCGACGATATTGCGAAAACAAACATTGGCCGCAACAGCGACAAGTATGTTCCCTACTTACTAACGGTTTTCTTTCTTATCCTAAGCAACAACGTTCTTGGGCTGATTCCGATAGGCGCTAACTTAACAGGTAACATTGCCTTTACATTTGTGCTTTCGTTCATCACATTAATTGTGACAAACGTAAACGCCAACAAACATTACTGGCATCACATTTTTGCACCGCCGGCTCCAAAAGCATTGTATCCAATTTTAGTTCCTTTAGAGATCGTAGGAATTTTCACAAAGCCTTTCGCCTTAATGATTCGTCTTTTCGCGAACATTACTGCCGGTCACATTATCGTTATCAGTTTAGTAGGGTTGATCTTTGTATTTAAAACATTATGGATTTCGCCGGTTGCTGTTGGCTTCGCATTATTCATTGATGTATTGGAATGTCTGGTTGCTTTATTGCAAGCTTATATTTTCACATTGTTAACCGCATTGTTCATTGGCTCCGCTTCGGCAGATCATAATGAAGACGGTGTTCATAATAGCGAAGATGAAAAAGCAACTGTAAAACATTAACAAGGGTTTACTAATAACAAATAAAAACAAACAAAGATGGATCCAGTAGGAATGACAGGCAGCATCGCTGCTATCGGTGCGGGACTAGCAGCTATAGGCGCTGGTATCGGTATCGGACAAATTGGTGGGCATGCAATGGACGCTATTGCACGTCAGCCTGACGCTTATTCAAAAATTCAGACTACGATGATTATCGCAGCCGCTCTTGTTGAGGGTGTTGCTTTATTCGCGGTGGTTGTTGCATTAATGTCTAAGTAAAAAACTAACTCCTCTTACGGTTGGTAAGAGGAGTTCTTTAAAAAACAATTTAAAACATTATACAATGAGCAGTTTATTTATTCTCGGTTCCCTTATCACTCCAGGCATCGGGCTGATCTTCTGGACCACGGTTGTGTTCTTGTTGCTTTTGGCTTTATTAGGAAAGTATGCTTGGAAGCCGATCTTAAATGCAATCAAAACGCGTGAGCAAAATATTACCAACGCACTGGCATCTGCTGAAAGCGCATTGAACGATATGCGCGAGCTGCAATCGAACAATGAAAAAATTCTTGCAAAAGCACGCGAAGAAAGAGACGCATTATTAAAGGAAGCGCGTGACGCAAAAGAAAGTATTTTAGCAGAAGCAAAAACAAAAGCTACAAAAGAAACTGAGCGCATTCTTACTTCGGCGCGTGAGCAGATCAACAGCGAAAAGAACGCGGCCATATCGGATCTTAAAAATCAGGTTGCGGCATTATCAATTGAGATTGCAGAAAAAATTCTGAGGTCAGATCTTTCGAGCGATGAAAAACAAAAAGCGTTAGTGTCCAACTTAATGAAAGACGTAAACTTAAACTAAAATGATTGTTGCTTCAAGATACGCCAAATCGTTAATTGACCTTGCCATCGAAACCAAACAACTGGAAGAGGTGAAAAACGACATGCGTTTAATAAAAAAGGTTTGTTCGCAGAACCCTGATTTTGTTACCATGCTGCAAAGCCCGGTAGTAAAAACGGATAAAAAGCAGGCTGTTTTTAAAGCGATTTTTGAGGGCAAGATCTCAAAAATAACGGCTTCTTTTCTTGACCTTATTGCTGTTAAACGCCGCGAAGGTTATACCGAAGCCATTGCAAAAGCCTTTGATGAGCAATACAAACTGCATAAACACATTACTACAGTTATTGTAACATCGGCCATTAAGCTGGATGATAAATTAAAAGGACAAGTGCTTGATCTTGTGCGGAAAAATGTAACCGGCGAAATTGAACTGGTTGAAAAAGTAGATGCATCGCTAATTGGCGGGTTCGTGCTGAATATTGCCGATACGCAGGTTGATCAAAGTGTAAAACGTAAACTGAATGACCTGAGAAAAACTTTGTCAGGAACTATATATCTGAATTAAAAATAAGATCATCAAAATAAAATGGCTGAAATAAATCCCGCAGAAGTATCTGCAATTTTAAGACAACAATTAAGCGGCTTTAAAAGCGAAGCCGAATTGGAAGAAGTAGGAACCGTATTACAGGTGGGTGATGGTATTGCCCGCATTTACGGCTTGTCAAAAGTTCAATCCGGTGAGCTCATCGAATTTGAATCGGGCCTGCAGGCAATTGTATTAAATCTTGAAGAAGATAACGTTGGAGCCGTGTTGCTTGGGCCGAGCGGAGAAATTAAAGAAGGCAGTCCGGTAAAACGTACCGGCCGCATTGCTTCCCTCAAAGTTGGTGAAGGCATGCTGGGCCGTGTGGTTGACACGCTTGGAATTCCGATCGACGGTAAAGGTCCGATTGCCGGAACTACTTACGAAATGCCACTGGAGCGTAAAGCGCCTGGTGTTATTTACCGTCAGCCGGTTACTGAGCCGCTTCAAACAGGTATCAAAGCAATTGACGCGATGATCCCTATTGGTCGTGGACAGCGTGAATTAGTGATTGGTGATCGCCAGACCGGTAAAACAGCGGTGTGTATTGATACGATCATTAACCAGAAAGAATTTTACGAAGCAGGAAAGCCTGTGTTTTGTATATATGTAGCCATTGGACAAAAAGGTTCAACGGTAGCAAACATTGTTCGTGTACTTGAAGAGAATGGCGCTATGCCTTACACAGTGGTGGTTGCATCCAATGCATCTGATCCTGCTCCGCTTCAGTTTTACGCTCCGTTTGCCGGTGCTGCTATCGGGGAATTTTTCCGCGATACCGGTCGCCCTGCATTAATTGTATTTGATGATCTTTCGAAACAAGCTGTAGCTTACCGCGAGGTTTCGTTATTACTTCGTCGCCCACCGGGACGCGAAGCATATCCGGGTGACGTGTTTTATTTACACAGTCGTTTATTAGAGCGTGCTGCAAAAATTAATGCATCAGATAAAATTGCTCAAAGCATGAACGATTTACCGGAATCCATCAGGCATCTGGTAAAAGGAGGAGGTTCATTAACAGCGCTTCCGATCATTGAAACACAGGCGGGTGACGTTTCGGCATACATTCCAACAAACGTAATTTCGATTACCGATGGGCAGATCTTCTTAGAAGGTAACCTGTTTAACTCGGGTGTTCGTCCCGCTATTAACGTAGGTATTTCGGTATCACGTGTAGGAGGTAATGCTCAGATCAAATCAATGAAAAAAGTAGCAGGTACTTTAAAGTTAGACCAGGCGCAGTACCGCGAATTAGAAGCGTTTGCAAAATTTGGTTCTGATCTTGATGCCGTAACAAAATCTATTCTTGATAAAGGTTCCCGTAACGTAGAGATCCTTAAACAAGGGCAGTTCTCTCCGCTGCGTGTTGAACAGCAGATTGCCATTATTTATTTAGGAACAAAAAACTTATTGAGAAGCGTTCCTGTAAACAAAGTGCGTGCATTTGAAAAAGACTTTTTAGAAGCCCTTGAGCGCAAGCATAAGAACATTCTGGATGATCTTAAAGCAGGTAAGTATACTGATGAGATTACCAATACACTTGAAGCCGTAGCAAAAGATACAGTAGGTAAGTATAATTAATTTTTGAATTGGTGACTTTTTGAATTTTAGAATTTAGAGTAATCTAAAAATCTATCACTCAGAAAATCTAAAAATAATAAAAATGCCAAGTTTAAAGGAAGTAAGAAATAGGATAGTATCGGTTGGAAGCACCATGCAGATTACCAGCGCCATGAAAATGGTAAGCGCTGCGAAGCTGAAACGTGCCCAGGATGCTATTACACAAATGAGGCCTTATGCCAACAAGCTGAAGGAAATTCTGGAAAACGTGAGTGCCAGTGTTGATGCTTCGGAAAATGTATTTGCGCGCAACACCGGCGGAAAAAATATTCTTATTGTGGCTATATCCTCTAACCGCGGATTGGCAGGAGCGTTTAACGCCAACATTGTAAAAAAGGTTAACCTTTTAATTAAGAACGAATACGCTGATGCCAACGTAACGGTTATACCGGTTGGTAAAAAAGTACAGGATGCTTTTAAACGCACCAAATACCTCATCAGCGGGCAAGATCTGCCTCACCACACCAACGAACTGTTTGACAAACTTACGTTTGCAAATGTATCGCCGGTAGCTGAAAAGATCATGAACGTTTTTTTAAACAAGCAGTTTGATAAAGTTGTTTTGGTTTATAATCAGTTCCGAAATGCAGCCGTTCAGATTCCAACAGAAGAACAATTTTTACCCATTGAGCAAACCAAACCAAAGGGCGGATCTACTGCAAAACAGGATTATATTTTTGAGCCCAACGAGCAATATATTGTTAACGAATTAATTCCGCGCAGTTTAAAAACACAATTTTATAAAGCACTGCTTGACAGCTATGCAAGCGAACATGGTGCGCGTATGACTTCTATGCACAAGGCAACAGATAACGCCAAGGCGATGCAGAAAGAGCTTAAAATCACTTATAACAAAGCCCGCCAGGCATCCATCACCAAGGAGATTCTTGAAATTGTTGGTGGAGCCGAAGCGTTGAGTAAATAAAAACAAAAAATTTAATTGAAAAGCCGCATTCGAAAGTTTGCGGTTTTTTTATATGCTTCAAGTTGCAAATTTTTAATTGTTCTTTTCTTAACAATACATATTGTTCTTGAGAATAATTATTATTCCTTTATAATCTTCTTTAATTGACTAAAAAAATTCCCGCTTAATTGTAAAAAATAAATCCCTTTATCTAAACCAGTCAAATCAATACGTGTTGTTCCTTCCTTAATTACCGTCTCATCTGTAACATTTTGCCCCAGGAGATTTTTTACGCTCAACGTACCCGGCTTTGAACATATAATAAAAAGCTCTGCAGCAGTAGGGTTTGGAAAAACTGCTAACTCAATCTCTTTTTTGTTTTCCGCGATCGCCTGGACCCCGTTTGACATTTTATGAATAAATACGTCGTTGTTTCCTGAGGAGACTAAATTAAAAACTCCGCCGTCAGTATCAAAATTTGCGGTAATTCCAAAGGTGCCGGTTGTATAAATATCTCCATTCATATTCACATGAAGAGAGTTTATGTAGTCATTCACAACGCCTCCCACCTTTTTGGCCGTAATAAACTGCCCCGAGCTATCTAACAATAATATAAAGGCATCGCTAGCTCCAGAAGAAATTAGGTTATTTATAGTTGGTCCAGGATTAAAATCAACTGTATCATTAAAATTTCCCGCTACGTAAACCTTACCCGAGACATCCACGCTGATACAAGTGCCATACTCATTGTTTTTACCACCAATTTTTTTTGCCCAGATAAAATTGCCTGATTGGTCTAACTTAGAAACAAATGCATCTCCGGCAAAAGCAACGGCGCTTAAATAAACGATGCCCCCATTTGGATCAAAATCAATCGTTCCTGAAAAATATCCCGTTGTGTAGACGTATCCTAATTGATCAACGGCTACTGATCTCCCGATCGAATTTGTTCCCCACAACTCTTTTGCCCAAATAAAATTACCACTTGAATTTAATTTAAGTATAAAAGCATTATCGCTGTTGTTATTATATGTTGTCAAATTATATACTGCAGGACCTGGATCGAAATCCAAAGTCCCATTAAAACTTCCTGTAGTATAAATATTGCCAAATTTATCAAGAGTTATCGAATGGCCCATAGTATAAGAAGCGCCACCGCCAATGGCTTCTGCCCAAACAAAAGCCCCGGAATTGTCCATTTTTGAAATGAACATTGCTGAAGTGCCTGAACAAGATAATGTGTATGTCGCACCACTAGGATCAAAGTCCGCTGTACCAGAAAAATATCCAACTATATAGATATACCCGTTTTTATCAACGGCCATAGAACTGCATGTTTCCCCGGATGTTCCTTCAATTGATTTGGCCCAAAGAAAATTACCTCCGGAATCTAATTTTAAAACGAACACATCGTTTCCCCAAACTGAGGTTAAGGTATAAACTGCAGGGCCAGGATTGAAATCTACCGTTCCTTGAAACGTCCCTATTATGTATGTATTCCCGAGTGAATCCGCATAAATGGCTTGAGCATGATCTGCACCCTGTGCGCCAAATGCTTTAGCCCAAACGAAACTCCCCGAAGCATCCAGCTTAGAAATAAACACGTCCTTTTGTCCTGTTATTGTGAAAACGCCTGGGCCGGGGTCAAAATCCACTGCCCCATTAAACGATCCTACAGTATATACATTGCCTGTGAAATCAGTGGTAACACCATAAGCGTCATCAGCGGTATTGCCACCGATAGCCTTAGCCCACTGAAAATTAGGCTGGGCTTTTATTTGAAGCGTTAAGCATAAAAAAAACAATACTCGGTAGATCATTCAATCCATAACGTATTTTTAAAATAAATATTGTTTATTTCTATCCCATGGTTCAGCCTAAGGCGCCCGAAAAAAATTTAATTGAAAAGCCGCCTTCGAAAGTTTGCGGTTTTTTCATTCGTTTATTCAATCTCAATTCCATAATACCTTTTAATCGCGGCGCGGGCCTTTCTCTTTTTTGCCCCATTTGCAATAATGGCCATGATAATACATCCCGAACCAAGAACATCTATACCTGCTTCTGTATTACGATCTATCCTTTGTGCCGAAAATGTTTTGGTCAAACTGAAGCCAAGCAACCCTGCGGCCGTTAAAAGAGAAATGTTACAAACCGATTTAAATACATTCGCCCGCCTGACCATATCATTCGCAATACTGTCACTTTTCATCAGGTTCTTGAGTGAAGTTGCCGAAACAATTTTAACAGGGCCCAGTTTGTGTGAAAAAAGCAAGGTGCCCCTATTCTCTGTCCCCGCAGACCCGCTCATAAAAAAATCCGCATCATTCGCTGAATAAAACGATTTCCGAAATATAGCCGCTATGGCGCTTGTGTTTCCATACAGTTCATTTTGAGTATTCCGAAAAATAGAAATAGTACTCGGCGTAATCTCCTTGCCATCAACAATAATCTTTTTACCAATTAATTTTTCAGTGAACTTCACTTCCTTGCCAAACAATAGTTTCCCGTTCTTTAGCTTTACAAAGGGCCCTGTAATAGAGTCGGATTGGCCAATAAGCTTAATGCTCACGAGCAAAAGTATTAGTAGTGTTCTCATATTCCTCTAAAGATATGCTCCCTATCGTTCTTTTGCAATTCCCGAATATATTTAAATCAATTATAGAGAAATTAAATGTTCCTACTTCTCCTTCTTTAAACTCCTGATCATCTCTCCAAAATTCTGCTTTTTATACATCGCGTTAATTACATTCACGATCCTCCCCGCCTTGGTAGCAGTGCCCTTTGCGGAATACACATAACGGTGAAAATAATTCCGGTGCGACAATAATAACGAATCAAATTGTTTCTTCGCGATCACATCATCTTCAAGACAAGCCAGTAACTCAGCCGACTGAAGCGCTTCTGCATGATCCAATTCAAACTTAACGCTTACCATGGTTCCCTCTTCTTTTCCTAATTTCTTTCTTAGTTCGCCATTCAGTGCAATTATAAAATTTCCTTCCCCTATCGGGTAACAGGCCAGGCGCTCGAACTTCACATCATCCACCACGCCCTTGATGCGAAATTCTTTTTTGTTTTTTAATTTAAGTTTAAGAATAATATCCGCGGGAATATCCACGTAGCTCCAGCCGGTCTTCTCGCCCTTACTGGCAAATCGTTGAATGATGGTTTTAAATTGCGGCATTATGTGGACACGAATTTACACGAATTGCACGAATCTTAGAAATGCACTTTGTTCTATAAGACACGAATTTACACAGATTAACTCGAATTTATAATTGGTGAGAATTCGTGCTAATTAGTGTCTCTAAATACTACGCTTCGTGTCTGAACATCTCTAAACCTTCTGCAGTTCGAGCACCGTTATCTCCGGCCATATTCCCAGCCTTCCGGGATACCCTAAAAAGCCCAGACCACGGTTCACGTAGAGAAATTGATTGTCCTGCTTATATAACCCTGCCCATTGCTTATAAATATATTTCACCGGGCTCCATTTAATTAAACCCGGAATCTCGATGCCAAACTGCATACCGTGAGTATGACCACTGAGCGTAAGATCAATGTCCTTATATTCAAGCTGCACTTGTTTCTCCCAATGACTTGGATCGTGGCTCATCAAAATTTTAAATGGATACTCTGCCGTATTCTTATGTGCAAGGTCCATTCGTCCGTATTTAGGGAAGTGTAGACTTCCTCCCCAGTTCTCTATTCCGAGCAGAGCAATCTTCTGGCCATTTCTTTCCAGCTCCACGTGTTCGTTCATGAGCAGGCGCCATCCTGCATTACCATGTACGGCTTTTAGCGACTCGAGATTTTTTCGTTTCTCTTCCGGTGTATCCCACTGAACATAATCGCCATAGTCGTGATTGCCCAACACAGAGTAAACGCCGTGCGGAGCCTTTAGTTTACTGTAAACCTTTTCGAAGCCGAGTGTTTCTATTGCCTTGTTATTTACAAGATCTCCCGTAAATAAAATAAGATCGGCGTTTTGCTGCATAACAATATCGAAGGCTCTCTCTAGTGCTGAATTATCTAAAAAAGAGCCTGTATGAATGTCAGAGATCTGCACAATTTTATATCCGTTAAAAGCATCAGGCAAATTAGGTGAAGGCACCTTTACTTTATGCACTCTGTATTTATAGGCGCCCCGAACCATCCCGTAAAGGAAGCCAACCGCAGGAATTACAGTAAAGGTAATGGCGATCTGGCTCATGAATTTTAAACGGCTGATCTTTGTACCCGCTTCAATAGCTTCAGAAGATTTGGTTTGAAACAAAGAAAAGATCCAGCGGAAGAGGCGGATAATATCGTCGATGATCAAAAAACAAATTCCAAAAATTTTACATATCAAAAGGATCAGACAAATTGCGGCAACAAAGCGAAAAAGATTATTCCAGTTTGGCGGTGGGTAAACTAAAGAAATAATGGCGACTAAAAAACTTAACAAGGTCAATCCGTAAGCGGTGTAAAGAATGGTGTTTTTTTTTGTTTGTGAAAAATCCTGCGAAAAGGTTTTAACTGCCTGGAGGAAATATACCTCAACAACCAATATTACGAGGAAAAAAATAATAAAGCGTATGATCATAGAAGCATCAAAATTAATGAATAATTAATGCCTTATCCTCAAATTTGTTTAAACGGAAACCGTGATTAAACCAAGTTTAACACCATTCTGCATTTGCCGCCCGTTCACAATGGTTTACCGACAGAACCTCCTGCCTTACCTTTGTTTGAGTGGGTTGGCGAGACCCAAAGCAAATCCCCTCAAAGTACAAGCGGTATCTACATTGCAATGTTAATTAATTCCAAATTAGCTTCGCGCTGCATCAAACGTTTCTTTTATTTTTGAATATTAATCAATTTTGTAGTCCCGATGAGCAGTAAACTTAGGATAGGAATAATTTTTGGAGGCCAGAGCAAAGAGCGCGAAATATCTTTTGCTGGTGGTCGCACCGTGTATGATAATCTTAACAAGTCGCTCTTTGAAGCCATCCCGGTGTTTGTGGATAGCTTCGGAAATTTTGTTGAACTCAACTGGGAGTTTGTTTACAAAGGAACCATTCGCGATTTTTATCCACCGGTAGAATTTCTTCCGGCTTCTTCCCTCTTCCAGCTGTATGCAGAGAACATAGGTGACTTAAGCCCCGCACAACAAAACGAGATGATTTCCAAAATCGGAAAAAAATTAACGTTAAGCGAACTGAAAGAAAAAATTGATCTTGCCTTTTTATGTTTGCATGGTCCCTTTGGTGAAGACGGGCGCATACAAGGCCTCTTTGAATATTACGGAATTGCCTACAGCGGGTCAGGCGTACTTGCCTCTGCTATCGGGATAGACAAAAGCATTCAGAAAGAGTTGATGGTGAACAAGGGCTTTAACAGTCCGGCGTACATTACCATTAAGCGTGACGATTGGATTGAAGGCAAAGCAAAAAACAGTTTTAAAACAGTAAAAGAAAAAATCGGTTTCCCCTGTGTGGTGAAGCCCGCTAACCAGGGCTCTAGCATTGGCGTGAGTGTTTTAAACACTGCCGATGAATTTGAATTCATGAGCGCGGTTGAAAAAGCCTTGTTTACCAAGTGGGTTGACGCAAAAGAATGGCAGTCGCTTTCGGAGCAGGAAAAGATCACAACTATTAAATCGCTGGCGGATATACGTGAAGGAATCGGCATGCCGGTTGTTATTACCTACCCGAAAACATTAAACTCTCCAGTAATTTATAACCCTGATAAACTCATTGAATTTTTAAATGAACATTTAACCGATGACGGATTTATTTTAGAAAGCGTCGATGGAGAAAGCGCGGTGCTTGTAGAAGGATTCATTGAAGGAAAAGAATTCAGCTGTATTGTGCTTGAAGACGAAGATGGAAAAGCCATTGCGCTTCCCCCAACAGAAATAAGAAAGGGCAAGGAACTGTTTGATTATCGCAGCAAATACTTGCCGGGCCTTTCAAGGAAGATAACACCAATTGATATTTCAGACTTACAGATAGAAGCAATTCGTAAAGACTGCGAAAAATTATTTTACGAATTGCATTTTGATGTTTACGCAAGGATTGATGGCTTTATAAACAAAGAAGGCAAAATATTTTTAAATGATCCCAATACCACAAGCGGGATGATGCCTTCGTCTTTCTTTTTTCATCAGGCAGCGGAGATAGGCTTGAATCCCTCGCAGTTCCTGACGTTTATCATCCGCACTTCACTATCAAAAAGAAGCATCCAATCGAAAGGAAACGTACATCATAAGCTGTTGCTGGAAAAACTGGATGAGCTGATCATAAAAGATAAAAACGCTGCAGCAGATAAAATACGTGTGGCCGTGATCCTTGGCGGATATTCTTCGGAGCGTCATATCTCAGTGGAAAGCGGAAGAAACGTTTTTGAAAAACTTGCGTCCTCTGAAAAGTATGCTCCCTTTCCTGTGTTTCTAACAGGTAACAATAACGAACATCATTTGTATCATATTCCCATTAACCTGATGTTAAAGGACAATGCTGATGATATAAAAGAAAAAGCGGAAAACTTTAAGGTGCATTCCGTTATTAAGGGCATTATGAAACAATGCGAAGCTATTACCCTTAAGTACGCTTCACCCAGCGCTATTGCTTCTCCTGAAAAAATAAGTTATTCGCAACTAAAACAAAAAGCCGATGAAGTGTTTATTGCGCTGCATGGCAGACCGGGCGAGGACGGCGCCATACAGGAAAAGCTGGATGAACTTGGTTTGCCTTATAATGGCTCGAACAAAGAAAGTTCTTCCATCACCATTGATAAATATCAAACCAACGAGTTGCTGAAAGCTCACGGTTTCCTCATTGCCGAACACATACTGGTAAGCAAGCAGGACTGGGAAAAAGACCGTACTAAAATTGAAGAAAAGTTAAAGAACCTTATTAAATATCCTTTCATTGCAAAGCCGGTGGATGATGGTTGCAGCAGCGCGGTAAAGAAAATAAAAACGATAGAAGAATTTGAAGCCTTTTGTACACTGATTTTCAGAACCTCTGAAGAGCTGGATGCAAAGGCCACCGAAACACTGCACATTAAACCAAAAGAAGAATTTCCGCAAAAGCAGGTGATACTAGTGGAAGAACTCATCAGTAAAAAAGACGCGCTTCACTTCCTGGAAGTTACAGGAGGAATGCTGACACGCTTCAATAAAACCGGTGAACTGGAGTACGAAGTGTTTGAAGCTTCAGAAGCGTTAGCCGATGGAGATGTGTTAAGTCTTGAAGAAAAATTTCTTGCCGGCCAGGGACAGAATATAACACCGGCACGTTACGCGAAGGATTCAAAAAGCAGGCAAACCGTCAGCGACCAGGTGAAGGCTCAATTGGGAGCAGCGGCTAAAGTACTTGGTGTAAGCGGTTATTGCAGGATTGATGCGTTTGTAAGAGTGTTCGCTGATTGCAGAACAGAAGTGATCTTTATTGAGGTGAATTCCTTGCCGGGCATGACCCCTGCCACCTGTATCTTTCACCAGGCTGCCATTAATAGTTACAAACCTTATGAATTCATTGATAACATCCTTGAGTTTGGAAAACAACGTTTGGTAACAGCATGATGAAACAAACTTCTCCAACTCAAAAGCTGTTTTTGGTTTTGCTTGGCTGCAGACCACCAGGACGCCTCACCGAACAACACGATGTGTTTTTTGGTATTGCTGAGAATCTCAAAGATCTTGTGCCCGATATGAAAGCATTTTGGCCGGAAGCAAAAGGTGAAATACACATTGACTGCTGGCGTGAGGTAACACACGTTAACGGATATGCTGTGAACGTTGTGGAGCGAAAAAAGACGACGACGAATGATCCGCATCTTTTTTTTATTAATCTCGGAGGTTATAAGCCGGGTGAGTTTGAAGAGTATCACTATAAACTTTTGGCAGTGGGCCAGAACACTTCCGAAGCAATTGCGCAAAGCAAACAAACTGCTTTCTACAAGCATTATGATTTTAAGGCGCCCGGTGCTGCATCGCACGTGGATGACAAATTTGGAGTAGACACAGATGATGTTTTTAAAGTTGCAGATGCATTGAATGAATCTTTCACAGAAAAATATTCATTGGAAATTCAGCCTTCCGACGGCACCGAAGATGAATTGCACATTGGCTATTTGCAGATTAAGAAATTATTGAAGGGCTAAGGGTTCGCAGCCAAAGCTGTCATGTCGACTTTAGGAGACATCTGTGATCGGATGTTTGGGTTGCAGATCTCTCACCCGATGAAGATATCGGGATTCGAGATGACAGTAGGAAGTTGTCGTGTCGATGCTTCGTTTCCTCAGCATAAACTCTTAGGAGTTTTATCCGGCTATAGATATCTCCTTCGTCGAGATGACAACTCGAGTTGACGTTAAAGATTATCAATAAAATAATTACACACTTTTTCCATCAAGTGAGCGCGGTCTTTGCCTAATACATTATGCTCATGTCCGGGATAAACATAAAAATCAAGCTGTATGCCTTTTTCTACGGCTTTTTTCTGATAGAGAATACTGTGCTGCAACACCACTACATTGTCCTGCGCGCCGTGAATCATTAACAATTTTCCTTTCAGATTCTGAACATAGTTCAATAAATTATTCTGCTCATAGCCTTCCTTATTTTCTTTGGGCGAATCCATATAACGCTCACCATACATTATCTCGTAATAACTCCAATCGATAACAGGTCCGCCCGCCACTCCCACCTTAAACACTCCGGCGTTGCGGGTCATCAACGATGTAGTCATAAATCCACCGAAGCTCCAGCCGTGCACGCCCATGCGGGCCGCATCTACATAGGGCAAAGATTTTAAATAGTCCACACCCTTTAACTGATCTTCCATTTCCTTTGTGCCGAGTTGTCTGTGAATGGACTGTTCAAAGGCCTTACCTCTGTTGGAAGTTCCCCTTCCGTCTAATGTAAAAATAATAAATCCTTTCTGCGCCATATATTGATACCAAAGTTCTCCTCCGGCCATCCAGGTATTGGTAACCATCTGGGAGTGCGGACCGTTATACAAATAAACCACAACCGGGTATTTTTTTGTGCTGTCGAAATCAACGGGCTTGAACATGCGGCAAAAAAGATCTGTCCCTTCGCTATTCTTAATAGTAAAGAGGCTCCACTGGCCCAGCTTATATTCTTTCACCGGGTTTTCTGATTTATAAACCGATACGCTCTTTTGGGTAGAATTATTAACAATCCGGTATTCGCGGGGAATTGTGGAAGAAGTAAAGGCATCGATAATAAAATCACCGCGAGGACTAAGAG
>JACDDR010000072.1 GCA_013816895.1 Bacteroidota bacterium | reverse complement strand
TAAAAGAACATCTGTTTTGGCATTTTTTGAAGCAGTTGCAGGTGAACTGTCATTTGCGTTTTACGTTCAAAAACGGCTTCGTTAACAATTTTAGAAATATCCTCAAACCGCGCTTCGTAACCGGGAATCATTTCACGAATAGAGGCAACTTTGAGCGACTGCTCCCATAAGGTTTTAGAGGTAAGCACTCCGTCATAAACACCGGCGCCACCAATTCTTTTTTTCTCCACCAGCAGCACTCTCTTTCCAAAATCAAGCGCGCGCATGGCACCCGCGTAACCACTGGGACCTCCTCCGATAACAATAAGATCGTAATGTTCCATAAATTCAACAGCAAATGTATTATTTAAATTATTGAGAATTAAATTAAGTGTCTAAAAATCAATTTTATACCAAATTTTCTAATTACAATAAAATTCCTATTTTTGCACCCCTATAAATTGATTTCTTATGAACGAAAGTGTTATTTATTTAGTCCCGGTTCTTGGGATAATCGGATTGATTGTAATGGCTATAAAATCTGCATGGGTTAGTAAGCAGGATGCCGGAGACAAAAACATGCAGGAACTCGCTGGCTACATAGCCGACGGTGCGATGGCATTTTTAAAGGCGGAATGGAAAGTGCTCAGTATATTCGTAGTGTTTGCTGCTGCTTTATTGGCTTATTCAGGAACTGTTCATGAAGTTCATGGCAAAGAGATCCATTCAAGCTGGATCATATCAATAGCGTTTATTATTGGTGCAGTATTTTCTGCAACTGCAGGTTATATAGGTATGAAGGTAGCAACCAAAGCTAACGTTCGTACCACACAAGCGGCCCGCACAAGTTTAAAACAAGCGTTAAAAGTTTCTTTTACCGGCGGAACCGTTATGGGACTTGGCGTTGCGGGTTTAGCCATACTGGGTTTAGGAGGTTTGTTCATTGTGTTCCTTGGACTGTTTGCACATCTTGGCGAAGGCCAGGTGAAGACAGCCATTGAAGTGTTAACCGGTTTTTCACTTGGAGCAGAATCAATCGCATTATTTGCCCGTGTGGGTGGAGGTATTTATACCAAAGCAGCGGATGTTGGCGCTGATTTAGTTGGTAAGGTTGAGGCAGGAATTCCTGAAGATGATGTTCGTAATCCTGCTACCATTGCCGATAACGTAGGTGATAACGTGGGCGATGTTGCAGGTATGGGTGCCGATCTTTTTGGTTCTTATGTTGCCACTATTTTAGCCACCATGGTATTGGGCCAGGAAATAGTTATTAAAGATAATTTTGGCGGGATGTCGCCAATACTATTACCCATGGTTATCTGCGGCCTTGGAATTCTTTTCTCTATTGTTGGTACCTGGTTTGTTACTATTAAGGATGATAAATCGAACGTGCAGAGTGCTTTAAACCTTGGCAACTGGTCCTCAATTATTATTACCGTTATTGCTTCTTATTTTATTGTCATGTGGATGCTGCCTGAGCACCTTAACCTGCGCGGCTTTGAGTTCACCAACATCCGTGTGTTTTACGCCATTGTGGTTGGATCTGTTGTAGGGGCTGTAATGAGCATTGTTACTGAATATTACACCGCCATGGGTAAAAAGCCGGTGTTGTCCATTATCCAGCAATCTTCTACGGGTCACGCTACCAATATTATCGCTGGATTATCTGTTGGTATGAAGTCCACTGTTATTCCTATTTTAACGCTGGCCGCCGGTATTATTTTATCGTATAAGTGCGCCGGTCTTTACGGCGTTGCTATCGCAGCGGCAGGTATGATGGCAACAACAGCAATGCAATTAGCAATTGATGCTTTCGGACCGATTGCCGATAACGCCGGTGGTATCGCAGAGATGAGCCAGTTACCTCCTGAAGTGCGCGAACGTACTGATAATTTGGATGCGGTTGGTAACACAACAGCGGCCACAGGAAAAGGTTTTGCAATTGCTTCGGCAGCTTTAACCTCTTTAGCTTTATTTGCAGCCTTTGTTGGAATTGCAGGAATCAGCGCCATTGATATTTATAAAGCTCCGGTTTTAGCAGGACTATTTGTTGGAGGTATGATTCCGTTTATTTTCTCCGCGTTATGTATTCAGGCTGTTGGTAAAGCGGCCATGGACATGGTTCAGGAAGTACGCCGTCAGTTCCGCGAGATCCCCGGAATTATGGAATACAAGGCAAAACCCGAATACGAAAAATGCGTAGCTATATCCACAAAAGCTTCTATCCGCGAAATGATGATGCCGGGCGCTATTGCTCTAATCACACCTGTTTTAGTTGGATTTATTTTTGGTCCAGAAGTGTTAGGCGGTGTATTGGCAGGCGTTACAGTAAGTGGTGTGTTAATGGGAATTTTCCAGAGCAATGCCGGTGGCGCCTGGGATAACGCTAAGAAGTCATTTGAAAAAGGTGTATTGATCAACGGCGAGATGTTCTACAAAAAATCAGAGCCGCACAAAGCATCTGTTACGGGTGATACTGTTGGAGATCCTTTCAAGGATACATCAGGACCTTCCATGAACATTTTAATTAAGTTGATGAGTATCGTTTCCCTGGTTATTGCGCCTTATATTGCTGTTAATGACGGTGAAGGTCATACCGACCCGAGAATGGTTACAAACGAAATGTACAAGATTAACATCAATGGCGAAGAACACACATATCGTACAAAAGCTCAGGCTGACAGTGCAATTGCTTCTAACCGAAAAGACATCGGTGAACTGCAGGGCGCATATATTGTAGACGGTGCACACAGCGCGGTTGATTTCAGCATCAAGCACATTGTAACAAATACCAAAGGAACGGCGTTTATTGATAGCGGATATGTTAACCTTCAGAACGCAGGAACAAAGATTTATATCCGCATTGATTCCAAAACCATCAACACGCAAAATTCTTACAGGGATGAGCATTTACAAAAAGAAGAATTCTTTGATGTTGCCAAACATCCGAAAATTGTTTTTGAAGGCACTGAAATTTTAAAGGATAGTACGCATAGAGAATACGCTTACATGGTAAAAGGTAACTTAACCATTAAAGGCAATGTTAAACCTGCGGTAATTCATTTCAACTACATCGGTTCTGAAATCAAAGAAGGTGAAAAAGGAAAATACACCGTTGCCGGCTTTGAAGGTAAATGTGTAATTAACCGCACAGAATTTGGAATTGGCGAAGGTGGCGGATTGGGTGATAATGTAACATTGAACATTACACTTGAGGCTATAAAGCACTAATTGATTTAAGATTTAAGAACTTTGATTTAAGATTAAGCCCTCGCTTTAACGGCGGGGGTTTTTTATTTTTCGCGATTGTTGTCTTTATTCACTCCCGCTTCACCCTCTTCATAGCGTGTAAAATAAACCATATTGATAAGAGCGATGATAATGCTGGCTCCTGCGCCTTCAAAAGCGAGAATAATGCTTGGAATGGAACGAATCATGCCTGTTGTATGTTTTGTCATAATAGCCGCCACATAGGGGTCTAAATGAGTATACAGATATAGAAAAAGGCTGAAAAGAATAAAGGAAAAAGTGCCTGTGAAAAACACTACGCAGTAAACCTGTAAAAAAGGAATAAATTTTCCGGTTTCTTTTATCCACTTTTTAATCTGAAAGAAGGTAACTGCCCATATTATAAAATAATTCACCAGTCGCAGTTCTGTTATCTCCATCAGGTTAAATACCCGCATTATAAAAAGAAAGGCAATATATAAAATACAGCTTATGACCCCGTAAAAGAAAATGCTGTTTCGCATTGTTTTTAAAGATATTTTTGCGGCATGAAGCATACTTAACATTGTTTTATTTAATTTTTAACTAAAACAATGTGCCGTATAAAAATTCTGATTTCGAGCTGTTGTTCAAAATAAGTAAAGACTAATTTATTTTCTGAAAATTACTTCCCCTATTTTTGATTTTCTGAACTATGAAAATCATCACCTATAATGTTAACGGTATCCGCGCTGCAATGGGCAAAGGCCTTATGGAATGGATGCGGCAAACCGATCCGGATATTTTATGCCTGCAGGAAATAAAAGCAACCCCGGAGCAGGTAGGCGTTTTTGAGTTGGAAGAAATGGGCTATAAACATTACTGGTACCCTGCCCAAAAAAAAGGCTACAGCGGTGTGGCCATTTTTTCAAAAACCGAACCCTTAAGCGTTCAATATGGCTGCGGCATTAAAGCTTATGACGATGAGGGGCGGATTCTGAGGGCAGATTACGAACATTTTTCAGTCATGAGTGTTTACCATCCCAGCGGCAGCAGTGGAGAGGAACGCCAGGCCTTTAAAATGAAATGGTTGGGCGACTTCCGGGAATATATTGAGGACTTAAAACAATCCAAAGATAAGCTCGTATTAAGCGGTGATTTTAACATTTGCCACAAACCCATTGATATTCATAACCCGGTTTCAAACGTCAGAAGTAGCGGCTTTTTGCCCGAAGAGCGCGAATGGATGGAACAGTTTATACAAAGCGGGTTTATTGATTCGTTCCGGCATTTTAATAAAGATCCCCACCATTACAGCTGGTGGAGTTACCGTTCAGGTGCCCGGGCTAAAAATTTAGGCTGGCGTATCGACTATAACATGGTAAGCGAAAACCTGGCCCCGATGCTTGATAGATCTGTTATTTTGCCAATGGCCATGCACAGCGATCATTGTCCTGTTCTTTTGGAATTGTCCAAAAAAGGGTGATATTCACATGTTCTGTACAATTTTATTCAAAAAAAATTGGCAACTCCAATCTAAAACATATATTTGTTGCTTGAAACTACGTTAATAAAGCGTTATGAATAAATTATTTATTGCCTCTGCTGCCGCACTGATTTTATTGAGTTCGTGCGATCCCAAAACCACCGACCACAACACTAACTCTTCGGAGTTAAAAGGGGGTGCATATATGGGTGGAATTTTACGGGTGAATGAGGTTGAAACATTCAAAAGTTTAATGCCCATTTCCATCAATGAAATCAATAGTTTTCACATTGCGACCCAGGTATACGAAGGGCTTGTTAAGTTCAGCCAGGCTGATCTTTCCATTATGCCCGGAATTGCAAAAAGCTGGGAAATAAGCGATGATAAGAGCGAGTACATTTTTCATTTACGGTCCAACGCAAAATACCATAACGATCCTTGCTTCACTGCTACCAAAGGCGAAGGGCGCGTAGCTACAGCGGCAGATTTTAAATACTGCTTCGAAAGATTATGTTCCAATGATCCTAACAACAACCAGTTCGACGTTACTTTTAAAGATCGCGTGGAAGGTGCAAACGAACATTTTGAGTCCACAAAGGCAGGTAAATCCCTTGGTATTAAAGGGATCACTGTAGTTAACGACACTACACTGAAAATTAAGCTTGTTCATGCAGATGCAAGTTTCATGAATATTTTATGTATGCCTGGATGCTACGTGTATCCTAAAGAAGCCGTAGCAACTTATAAAAACGACATGCGCACCCGTTGCATCGGTACGGGTCCTTTCTTCGTAGAAACAGTAAAAGAAGGCGAAGTGATCATTATGAAAAAACATCCCAACTATTGGGGTGTTGATACTGAAGGCAACAAGCTTCCTTACCTCGATGGGATCAAATGGTCATTTATCCGCGATAAAAAATCCGAAATACTTGAATTTAAAAGCGGTCGCTTAGATATGGTTTACCGTATTCCAGTGGAAATGTTCCACGAATTTATGGGCGACCTTGAAAATGCTAAAAACCGGAACGCTGAATTTGAAATTGTTTCTTCAACCGCTTTAAATACTCACTTCTACGGATTTAACGTACAGGTTAATCCTGTGTTTGCCAAAAAAGAAGTGCGTCTTGCCTTCAACTACGCAATCGACAGGCATAAAATTGCTGACTTTACCATTCAGGGCGAAGGTACCGCTGCTGATTATGGAATGGTTCCTTATACAGAAGGTTTTGAAAAAGCCGGTTATGATTTTAAATCTTTAAAAGGCTACTCTTTTGATCCCGAAAAAGCCAAGGAGTTAATGAAAAAGGCTGGCTACCCTAATGGCAAAGGATTCCCGGAGCTAACCCTTGAAATTAACAGCGGTGGTGGCGACCGTAATATTCTTATCGCTGAAGTGGTTCAGAAAATGCTGAAAGATAACATCGGTGTTACCGTTAACATCAACACCGTTCCTTTTCCTGAGCACATCGATAACGTACAAACCGGAAAAAGTGATTTCTTCCGTTATGCCTGGATCAGTGATTACCCGGATCCTGAATCTTTCCTGACTTTATTTTATGGTAAGCACGTACCGGCAACAATGGCTGAAAAATCCTACATTAACTTCTTCCGTTACAAAAACGCGCGCTTTGATTCTCTATTTATGGCGGCACGTCTTGAACCAGACAACGCCAAGCGTTATGCCATGTTAACAAAAGCCGAAGCTCTTGTTTTAGAAGACGCGCCGTTTATGCCAATATTTTATGATGAGAACTTCCGCCTGGAACAAAAGAACGTTCGCAACCTTCCGGAAAATCCAATGAACTTAATGGACATGGCAACAACCTATTTAATTCCACCGGATAAAATGCCGAAAAAATAATTTTTTATTTCTATTAATTAAATCCCGGGATTAAAAATTCCGGGATTTTTTTATTCCTTTAATTGTGCCTAATTTTAGTATGTGCAGGAACAATATCTTATAATAGTGGCTGGCGGGACAGGCTCCCGCGTGCAGACCGATATTCCTAAACAATTTGTTAAAGTAGAGGGGAAAGAAATTATTGTACACGCGATTGAAAAATTTTTAAACTATAATCCGGGCATCCGTGTTATTATTTCTGTACATGAAGATTACCTGGAAGTGGTAAAAGCCTTAATCAAAAAATTTAATATTACCGCCCAACTTGTTAAAGGAGGCAGAACGCGTTATCACTCAGTGAAAAATGCCCTTGAAACCATTCATGATGATGTTGCTGTGGTTGCAATACATGATGCTGCACGCCCTTTTGTGAACCGTGAAACCATTGAAAAATGTTTCACAACAGCTATGCAAAAAGGCAATGCCGTGCCGGCCGTTCCTTTGTATGAAAGTATTCGCGAGGTAAGTGCAGAAGGAAATAAATCCGTTGACCGTAACTCATTCAGAATTATACAAACGCCACAGTGCTTTCGGGTATCCGACATTCAGAAAGCGTTTAAACTTGAATACCAGGAAAGTTTTACCGATGACGCCTCTGTACTGGAAGCGGATGGAGGAACAATAAACCTCGTAGAAGGCAACGCCGAAAACATAAAAATTACATTACCCAAAGATCTTATAATAGCAAAAACATTTTTACAGGATGACAAATGATGACATATGCGACGCTCTGGAACTCAGCGGCAAACTGCTCGAACTACATGGAGAGAACCCTTTTAAAATAAAAGCGTACACCAATTCAGCCTATAAACTTTCTAAATTGAGATATGACTTTGAAGGCAAAACGCTCAAAGACATTGAAACGATTGAGGGAATAGGCAAAAGTATTTCCGGAAAAATTTATGAGCTCATGCAAAACGGCACAACGCACGAACTGCAGGAGCTTATGGAAAAAACACCCGTTGGAGTTATTCAAATGTTATCGGTGAAAGGATTAGGACCAAAAAAAGTAGGGCAGTTGTGGCGCGAACTTCAGCTGGAGAGCGTGGGCGAATTGCTTTATGCCTGTTATGAAAACAGACTGACCGCTCTTAAAGGATTTGGCGAAAAAACACAGGAAGCAGTCAAACAGAGTATCGAATTTAAACTTGCTAATTCGCAAAAACAGCATTACGCTTCGGTTGAACCATTGGTTAAAAAAATTGTTGATTTCATTTCCGAACAACAGCCGGAACTAACTGTTATGCCGGTTGGGCAAGTGCGCCGCAAATGCGAAGTAATTGATGCAATTACAATTTTACTTGATGGTGAAAAAACCTGCGACACTTCCAAACTGGAATCTGGTATTCCAATGCCGGTAACTTTTGTAACCTGCACGCCTGAAGAATTTCATTATCATTTGTTTGACCTTACAGCAACCGATGAACATAAAGCACAATCAGGCTTCGATGATCTTTCCGAAAAATTGTTTACCGACGAGGAAGAAATTTATTCGCAATTAGGACTCCAGTACATTGAACCTGAATTACGCGAAGGGTTAAAGGAAGTGAGCCTCGCGCGCGAAAACAACATCCCTGAACTTATTGAGTATACTGACCTCAAAGGCATTCTTCATAATCATTCTCTTTACAGCGATGGAGTGCATTCCTTAAAAGAAATGGCCGACTACTGCAAGGAACTTGGCTTTGAATATTTCGGTATTTGCGATCACTCTAAAACAGCGGTGTATGCTCAGGGACTCAGCATTGAAAAAGTAATAATGCAGCAGCAGGAAATTGATAAACTGAATGCAGCATACTCAGGTTTCAAAATATTAAAAGGTATTGAAAGCGATATCTTAAGCGATGGCTCGCTGGATTATCCTTCCGACATCTTAAAAACATTTGATTTTATTGTAGCATCCATACATTCCAATTTTAAAATGAGCGAGGAGCAGGCTACCAAACGTTTGATCAAAGCAATTGAAAATCCTTTCACCAGTATAATTGGGCACCCCACAGGCCGCCTTTTACTGGCCCGGCCCGGTTATCCAATCGATCATAAAAAGGTAATAGATGCCTGTGCCGCCAATAAAGTTTATGTGGAATTAAATGCTCATCCTTATCGTCTTGATATTGATTGGCGATGGATTAATTATTGTATGGATAGAAACGTTATGATTTCAATTAATCCGGACGCGCATCACAAGCAAGGCTTTCACGACATGCACTACGGTATTTGCGCCGCTCGAAAAGGCATGCTCACAAAGGAAATGTGTTTAAACGCCCTACCGTTGGGTAAATTACAGGAAGCTTTTAAAAAATAATTTTATTACTCTAAAATTCTATAAATCAAGAATTCCACAAATAAAAAAGAATGCCGATAATAAATTCCATAGCAAGCTGGTTAATGAAAAAACGCATGCACCAGATAGAGCTTTTTATGAAGTACCCTATTGATGTGCAACACGAATGGCTGCACTCTCTTTTAAGCGCCGCAAATGAAACGGAATACGGGCAGCAGTTTGATTTTGCAAACATTAAAACATACGAACAATTTAAGGCCACCGTACCGGTGAATGATTACGAAAGTTTGAAGCCCTACATTGAACGAACACGAAAAGGCGAACAAAAATTATTATGGCATACCGATATCAAATGGTTTGCCAAAAGCAGCGGCACCACCGATAAAAGTAAATTTATTCCCGTAAGTACCGAAAGTCTGGAGGGCTGTAATTACCACGGAGGCCGCGACATGGTAACCTTGTATTGTTATAACAATCCCGATACACAATTATTTACCGGTAAGAGCCTTGCACTTGGCGGAAGTTTTAAAGAAGACCAATTTGGTGATTATAATTCGTATCACGGAGACGTAAGCGCTATCATTATACAGAACCTGCCTTTGTGGGCTGAATTTTTCCGTGGGCCGGATGTGAGCATTGCCCTGATGGATGAATGGGAAAGAAAACTGGAACGTATTGCCGAAACAATGATGAATGAAAATGTAACCAGCATTGCCGGTGTGCCAAGCTGGATGCTTGTTTTACTCAAACGCATTCTTGAAAAAAAGAATGTAAAAACAATTAATGAAGTTTGGCCCAATCTTGAAGTTTACTTTCACGGCGGAGTAAGCTTTGCTCCTTACAAAGAACAGTTCGTAAAGTTATTCGACAATAAAAAAATTAATTTTCTACAACTCTACAACGCCTCTGAAGGATTTTTTGGAATTCAGGATCAGTTAAAAAGCGATGAAATGTTATTGATGCTCGATTACGGGATCTTTTACGAATTTATTGATCTTGCAAACTGGAGCGCAGGTGATTTCCATAAGACCATTAATCTTGAAGATGTAAAAGTGGATGTGGATTATGCCGTGATCATTACCACCAACGCCGGGCTATGGCGTTACCAGATTGGTGATGTTATACATTTTACCAGCACTAATCCTTACCGCTTTAAAATTGCCGGCCGCACAAAGCAAAATATTAATGTTTTTGGGGAGGAACTCATGGTGCACAATGCCGACAAAGCAATTGAAATGGCCTGCGAAAAAACGCGCGCGCTTGTGAGAGATTATACTGTTGCCCCGGTGTTTATGCAGAATAATTCCGGCGCGCACGAATGGCTCATTGAGTTTGAAAAAGAGCCTACCAACTTTGATTTTTTTGTCACACTGCTGGATGAATCGCTTAAAAAACAAAACAGCGATTATGAGGCAAAGCGTTACAACAATTATGTGCTGCATTTACCAGAAGTGAAAAAACTTCCTAAAGATTCTTTTTATAAATGGCTTAAGGCAAACAATAAGCTTGGCGGTCAGTATAAAGTGCCACGCCTGAGTAACGACCGGAAAGTGCTGGAAGAGATTCTTGCTATTTCCAGGTAATAACCGAAGCCACTAATCCGCCGCGGCGGACACAAACACCACTAATTTTTAATTTCACTAAGCCTGCACAATGGGTCGTTCCGAGTGAGCGGTGATATCCGATTACGAACGAAGGAACCTCGTACACAATAGATCGCTTCGGCTCGCTATTTATGATGCGCCTCGCGATGACGTAATTGGATAACAGAAACTCTGCGGCTCCATTACTCTGCGAGCCCTGCGTTAAAATTTTCCGTATCTTAGCTTGCAGTGCAGCGACTTAGCCTGATAATTATACTTTTCTTTTTTTGCTCCTTCGTTATAAAGGACAAACCGGCGCGTATCGTTATAAAAACTAAACTTGATTATTTTACAACGGATAATATCGGCAATATTTACACGGTTAAGGAGGACGAACTTATTAAATATCTTCCCTCTGGTAAATTTTTTGCACGTTACAGCAATCTTAAATTTGGCACTATCACTTCTGTTGATGCTACCAACGCCCTGAAGCTGGTTTTATATTACCGCGATTTTCAGCAGATTGTTTTTTTAGACAACCAGCTTTCATTAAACAGCGAACCTGTATCCCTTGAAAAAATGGGTTACGAACAAACTGATCTGGTCTGCGCCAGCGCCAATAACGGATTCTGGATATACAACAAACAAAACAACGAACTGATCCGTTTTAACGAAGCCTCCAAAAAAATTGCGGCCACCGGCAATTTAAAGCAGGTGCTTCAGGCCGATCTTAGTCCCAATTACATGCTGGAGCATAATGGTTATTTATTCCTGAACAGTCCCGAAACCGGACTTTATGTATTTGACATGTTTGGAGCTTTCAGTAAAATAATTTCGCTGAAAGATCTGAAACAGTTTCAGGTGAGCGATGATGTAATTTATTTTAAGAAAGACGGTGGCCTGTGCAGCTATAACTACAAGCTTTTTGAAGAAGCCTGTAAAAAAATACCCTCCGCCGAACAAGCACTCAAAATCCAATTCAATAAAAACCGCATCTATTGCGGATTTAAGGATTCGGTGGTGGTTTATTGAAAAAGACCGCGTTCCAGGATTTTTCTTTCACTTCTTTAACAAATTTATCCTCTTAAAACCCCTGCCCGTTCGTTATATTTGTGTAAGCCACGAAAAGCCTGGATTATTACCAATTTTATGTAATTTGATCTTTCGGAGCATCTTAAGGATATGCAGGACAAGAATAATATTTTAATTGACAAACTGGATGAGTTTATACGCAAGTATTACAAAAACCAGCTTTTAAAAGGCGTAATTTATTCCAGCGGTATTGTGCTTGCATCTTTTTTATCAGTGGTACTTCTCGAATATTTTGGCGAATTCAATATCACCTTACGCACCATTTTATTTTTTGCTTTTTTATCCGCCACACTGGGCGTTATTGGCAATTATATTATCCTTCCTCTTCTTAAATTAAACCGCATCGGTAAAATAATTTCGTATGACCAGGCGGCGAATATTATTGGCAATCATTTTTCAAATGTTCAGGATAAACTTTTAAATGTTCTGCAACTGCAAAACAACAAAGCAATGAATGGTTCGGATGAACTTCTTGTGGCCAGTATCAATCAAAAAATTACGGAACTTAAGCCGGTGCCTTTCGTATCAGCAATTGATCTCAGCGATAATAAGAAATATTTAAGATACACCTTGCCTGTACTGTTTCTGTTTACCTGCATTTATCTTATCTGGCCGCAGATCATTCATAAAAGCACTACGCGTCTTTTACATTATCAAACCTATTATGAAAAAGAAATGCCTTTTAAGTTCGAGATCACGGATAAAAATCTCAAGGCCATTCAGGCACAGGATTATAATCTTGAGGTTAAAATAACCGGCGAACAGGTTCCCAACGAAGTATCCATTAACATCAATGGCATTGAGTATAGACTTGAAAAAGAAAACAACATTACATTTAAGTACACGTTTAAAAATCCTCAATCCAACACCGACTTCCAGTTAAGCGCGGCAGGCTTTAATTCAAAAGAATACACACTTGAGGTTTTACCAAAGCCTTCGTTGATGCAATTTAATTTACAACTGGTATATCCCGCCTACCTGGGCAAACCAAATGAAAATTTAAGTAACAGCGGCGACTTGCAGGTGCCTGCCGGTACACGCGTCAGCTGGGTGTTCAATACGCGCAATACCGATAATTTAAAACTCCGATTTATGGATACGCTTGCCTTACCGGTAAGAAGTACCGAAAACCAGTTCAGCTTTTCGCGCAGGTTTTTACATAGTAATAGTTACACGATCAAAGCTTCCAACCAGTTTATTTTAAATGCGCCCGACTCTGTTAATTACAGCATCAATGTCATCCCTGACCAGTATCCAACCATTGATGTAAGCGAAAAAACAGATTCCATCAATCCAAAAAATCTTTACTTCAGCGGACAGATAAAAGACGATTACGGCTTTAACCACCTAACTTTTTTTTATAAAAAATTCGGGAGCGATTCCACCGGCAAAACAGCGGAAACGGCCGGCAGTTTTCCGATCTCCATTAATCGCACTCAGGTATCGCAACCTTACTTCTATTTTCTGGATGCTGCCCGCTTTGATTTGCAACCCGGCGACAAGGTGGAATATTTTTTCGAAGTGTATGACAACGATGGTGTAAACGGATCCAAATCTGCAAAAACGCAACTCATGACTTTTAAAGCGCCTACCAAAGATGAGATCAACGAAAATACTTCTAAGAATAATTCAGAGATAAAAAAAGATCTTGAAGAAAGTATCAAAAAAGCAAAGCAGCTTCAGAAAGATGTAAACGAATTATCTAAAAAAATAAATGATAAAAAGCAACTGGGTTACGATGAGAAAAAGAAACTGGAAGATCTCCTGAAAAAACAAAACGAACTAAAAAATAAAATTGAAGAAATAAAGCAGGAGAATCAGATGAATAACCAGCAGCAGAACGAGTTTAGCCAAACGGATGAAAACCTGATGGAAAAACAAAAACAGCTGGAACAACTTTTCGAAAATGTGATGACTCCCGAAATGAAAAAACTTTTTGATGAGCTCAATAAAATGCTGGATAAGCTCGACAAGAATGAAGTTCAGCAAAAGCTGGATGAAATGAAGCTTTCCAACAAAGATCTTGAAAAAGAACTCGACCGTAACCTGGAGGCTTTTAAGCAACTTGAGGTTCAGCAAAAAATGCAGCAGGCCATTGATAAGCTGGATGAACTAAAGAAAAAAGAAGATGATTTGAATAAAGAAACTGAAGCGAAGAAGGACGATAAAGATAATAAGAACTCAGACAATAAGAACCAGGACAAAAAAGACGACAAGAATAAAGACAATAAGAACCAGGACAAAAAGAGTCAGGATGAAAAAACCAAAGAGCTTGAAAAAAAGCAGGAAGACATCAAAAAAGAATTTGATAAATTAAAGGAAGAACTTAAGGACGTTGAAAAAAAGAACAGCGAACTCGAAGAACCCAATGCACTTCCAAAAACAGAAGAAAAACAGAATGAGATCAGCAAGGAAATGCAGAACAGTTCTGAACAGCTGAATAAGGACAATAAAAAGAACGCTTCCAAATCTCAAAAAAGTGCCAGCCAGAAAATGGAAGAGATGAAAGAGCAAATGGAAAAGGCTATGGAATCGCAGGAACAGCAGCAGGATGAAGAAAATGCCGCCACCCTGCGCCAAATCCTGGAAAATCTTCTTAACCTCTCTTTTGCCCAGGAAGAATTGGTTAAACAATTACCAAAAACCCGTGTGGATAATCCTCAATACGTTAAGATCCCGCAGGAGCAGAATAAATTAAAAGACGATTGTAAAATTATTGAAGACAGTTTGCTGGCCCTGAGTAAAAGGGTTCCAAAAATAAGCGCGCTCGTAAACCGCGAGATTAATGCCATTAACATGAACATGGAAAAAACGGTGAAGTCGCTGGCCGACCGGAATACCGGCGATGCTACCATGCGTATGCAAAGTACCATGACTTCCGTGAATAATCTTGCGCTGTTGCTGAATGAATCCCTCGAACAAATGAAGGAACAAATGAAGCAGCAGCAAAAAAATTCTAAACCTGGCAATGGCAAATGTAAAAAACCCGGAAGCGGTTCTGGACAAAAACCTTCGCCTACCCCTGCGATACCAAACATGCGCAAATTACAGGAACAGTTAAATCAGCAGCTCCAACAACTTAAGGACGCCATGGAAAAAGGTCAAAAACCGGGAGATAAGCCCGGTGATAAAAAAGGCCAGAAACCAGGTGGCGGAATGGGACAAAACGGTAACGGGTCGAGTATGATGCCCGGAAGCAGCGAACAAATGGCCAAACTGGCCGCTCAGCAGGAGGCTTTGCGCCGCCAAATGCAGTCTTTAATGGATAAAATGAAAAACAAGGGCAAAAATCCGGGTGGGGATATTGCCGATATGATGGAACAAACCGAGAAAGACATTGTGAATAAGCAAATTAGCAACGAAACCATGAAACGCCAGCAGGATATTCTGAGTAAACTGCTTGAAAGTGAGAAAGCCGAGCGGGAAAGGGAACAGGACGAACAAAGGAAAAGTAATGAGGCAAAAAATGAAAATTTAAGCAACCCTGGGCAATTTTTAGAGTATAAAAGACTAAGGGAAAAAGAATTGGAGTTGTTAAATACGGTTCCTCCAAGCCTGACTCCTTATTATAAAGAAAAGGTAAACAACTATTTTAACAGTGTAAATAAATAATGGTACCGGCAAAAGGAGAAAACCTGAAAATAAATTCAAAAGCGGATAATTTAAGGCTTGTAGAACGCTTAGTAGATGATGTCTGTCAGATCTATAATGTGAACGAAGACAGTTATGGCAATATACTTATTGCCGTTACAGAGGCCGTGAACAATGCCATCAATCACGGCAACCAGAACAATCCTGATAAATTTGTTCAGATCGGTTTCGAAAGCGCTGAAAAACAATTAATATTTCATATAAAGGACGAAGGTACGGGTTTTGATTACCAGAACCTCCCCGATCCTACCGACCCAGCTAATCTGGATAAAATCAATGGCCGCGGTGTGTTTTTAATGAAACATCTTGCCGATAAGATGGAATTTAAAAACAACGGCAAGGAAGTGTCGCTTATGTTTAATAATTGATTTTTTTAAGAGGCTCCCCGCTTCTTTTAATGAAGGGTTTTCTCTTCAGTTTCCTTCTTACCAAATTTTCTTAAAACCTTCCGTATTCTTTAAATTCAGATTATCTTTAAAGTGTCAGTGAAATATCTTTTTAAATATCTTATCGCCTGCGTTATTATACTTGCAGGTTTATCCTTATCCGCGCAAAGAACACAAAACAATAATGAAAAACTGGCGCTTCAGTATTTCGAGCAAAAGGAATTTGATAAGGCCAATGTGTATTTCGAAAGTCTTTTCGATCAGAATCCGGAGATCTGGTACCCGCATTACTATAAGAGCCTGTTTGCTGTAAAGGACTATTCAAAGGCAGAAAAGATCACAAAAAAACAAATCAAGGCTAATAAATTTAATTCATACCTGTACGTAAATCTTGGAAGAGTTTACAAAGCGCAGGGCGATGAAAAGAAAGAAAAAGAAGCTTACCAAAAAGCAATTAAAGAACTGGTGCCGGTGCAAGCTTACGTTCAGCTAATGGCTACAAGCTTTTTGGAATACGATCTGTTTGATTACGCGATTGAAACCTATAATAAAGTTAAATCAAACGACTATCCTTACTACTACGAAAAGGCGGATGTTTACAAACGCAAAAATGATTTAAAGGCAATGATCAATGAATACCTTGATGCGCTGGAATTCAGGGAAACCGAAATTGTAAATGTGCAAACCAATCTTCAAAATTCTTTGGGCTATGATGATGATGAAGGCGGAATAAAAAATCCGCTGTTAAAACAAGAGCTACAAAAACGCATTCAGAAAAACCCGGAAAAAACAGTACTGAGCGAGTTCCTGATCTTTATTCAAAAACAGCAAAAAGATTTTGAAGGAGCATTTGTTCAGAGCCGCGCGCTTGATAAACGTTTTAACGAAGGCGGACATCGTGTGTTTGACCTTGCTACGATTTGTGTAAGCAACAAACAATGGGAAACGGCCAAACGATGTTACGAATACATAATCGATAAAGGTCCCGATAATCTCTATTACGATGCGGCTTCCGTAGATATTTTGCATGTTGAATATCTTGCTGTTACACAAAAACCGCAGCCTACCCAGGAAGAATTATTAGCCCTTGAAAGTAAATTAAACAAAGCCAAAGATAAATATACCAGCAGCAGTTTAAAAGCGGAGATCATTAAAAGCCTTGCTATGCTCGAAGCCTACTACATGAACCGTCCGGGTACCGCTATTATTTTACTTGAGGATCTTTTGAAAGAAGTGGGTATTGATCCTGTGGCGAAGGCCGACTATAAAATAATGCTTGCAGATATTTACCTGGTGAAGGGAGAGATCTGGGATGCTTCGCTGCTTTACTCACAGGTAGAGAAAGATTTTAAATACGAAGCCATCGGCCAGGAAGCAAAATTTAAAAATGCCAAATTAAGTTTTTACGCGGGCGATTTTAAATGGGCCAAAGCGCAGGCAGATGTTTTGAAAGGCGCCACCACCAAATTAATTGCGAACGATGCCCTTGATCTGAGTTTAATTATTACGGATGCCATCGGTGTTGATACAAACGATATTCCGTTGAAATTATTTTCGAGCGCGGAACTGATGATCCTGCAACACCGGTACACTGATGCCATTGCGCGCATGGATAGCATCAATCAGCTCTTCAGCACAAACACCCTCGGTGATGATATCTATTATAAAAAAGCAACTATCTATCAGTCGCTTGGAAAATATCCTGAGGCTGAATCCATGTACAAAAACATTCTTGAGTTTTACCCAACTGAGCTGTATGGCGACGATGCCCAATTCAAACTTGCCGAACTGTATGAAAAAAATATTGGCGATAAAGAAAAAGCTAAAGCTACGTATCAGGAAGTATTAACCAAATATCCCGGCAGCATTTATGTGGTGGAAGCGCGCAAACGTTACCGTGAACTGCGTGGCGATAATTTAAGTAACTAAAATTCTTGGATGGTAGCGTTAAGAGCTTTTAGTAAAGCGTTTGCTTTTAAAAGACATTCTTCATATTCCTGCTCGGGGTCACTCAGATAAGTAATAGCACTGCCAACGGCAATAGACAAGCGCCCGGTGCTTTGATTATAAAAAATACTGCGGATGTTTACAGCCAATTCAAAATCGCCATTTTCTTCAATAAAACCCATAGCGCCGGAATAAGGTCCGCGCGAAAAAGATTCCGTTTCATCAATCAGTTCCATCGCTTTTATTTTTGGGGCCCCGGTCATGCTGGCCATAGGAAATGTGGCTTCAATTATTTCCTTAAAGGAAATATCTTTTTTTAATTCACAACTCACCGTGCTCACCATTTGGTGAACAGTTTGATAGGTTTCAATATTATACAGTCTGTTTACTTTCACTGAACCACGGGAAGCCACGCGGGACAAGTCGTTACGCGCCACATCAACAGCCATTACATTTTCGGTGCGTTCTTTTATACTTGTATGAAGCTGCTGTTTTAACAATTCATCTTCCTTTGCAGTAACGCCTCTCCGGATAGTTCCTTTGATGGGTTTGGTAAATAAATTAGTTCCTTCCTTTTTTAAAAACAGTTCCGGACTCGCGCTTAATATATAATCGTTTCCCAATTTAACAAGCCGGGAATAAGGTGCATGAGTAAGGCGATTGAGTATCCGATAAACAGACAGCGGATCTATTGCAATATCGAGTGCAAAAAATTCAATGCAATAATTTATTTCGTAAATATTTCCGATTGAAATTTGTTTTTTTAGATAATTGACTTTGCCTATATACTCACTTTTTGTGACGGCAGCTTTCAATATAAGCGGCAGAGAATCTTTAATATCACTGTTTTTTAGATTGAGCTTTACCGGTTTTTCAGCATGGAAAAATTTAATATCAGGCTTTTGATTCTTCGGATTTTTATAAGGAATAAGGCAAAAGGCTTTACCGGAAGCCAGATCTGCCGGGATTAATGGATATAACAGCGCTTCCTCTGCCAAAGCGCCGGCGGGAGCTTGAATCACAAACCAATCCAGATGTAGAATATTCGGGGTTGCCGACATTAATTTAATTTAAATTGTTAAAATTACGACGAAATTATATGTTTATCGAAGAGTATATGAACAAAAAGCTACTCCTTGAATATTTGAAAAAAAGTTTCACCGAAAGAAATCATAATTGATTTAAAAGTGAGGCTTCGAAACTACGAAACTTTCAAATGGATTACACATTGTAAATATCATTACCGGAAACCCTGCTCCTGATATAACTAAAACCGCGCTGGTGAAAGGATAGAAAGCTTGAAATCTAAATTTATTAGAAAAAATTGATATTTAACACTTTATTGCTTGCAAAAGTACTTCTTGAGGTATAATTTTATAGTAAATCTACGCCCTCACAGTACCGATCTTTTAATTTTTAAATTTTATTACATGAAAAACAAATTACTTTTTGTTTTTGCATTGATCAGCTCAACTGTTTTTTCGCAGAATGTAGCCATTAATGCAACAGGAGCGGCTCCCGTGGCCAGCGCAATGTTAGACATAACATCTACTACCTCTGGATTTTTAATGCCCCGAATGACCTCTGTTCAGCGAGTTGCAATTGCAGCGCCTGCTACAGGGTTAAAGGTTTACGATACCACTACCAATTCCTTTTGGTTTTTTAATGGCGTTATTTGGGTCGAACAATTAGCCACTAATAACGGATGGGCGCTCGCCGGGAATACGCTCGCCGGAACAGAAATCTTAGGCTCTGTTAACGCCCAACCTGTTCGCTTTTTTTCTAATAATACAGAGCGCCTTAGATTAACCAGCGCGGGATATCTCGGAATACAGACTACTGCGCCGTCTGTCTGGATACATTTCATACCACCTTCTACCATTGGTAACTTTCAGACAATGTGGGATAATACCTTGGCAAATGACGCCATGGCGCGCTTTCAACACACGCAGACTGCCAATGGTAGCCGTGTATTATTATCTGTAACAAATTATAACGCGTCTGCTTTTCAAACTCCGGCTTTAATGGGCCTTTCGCTCCAAACTTTAGGAACCGGTGCCGTTGGGGTGCAAGGTGTTGCAAATGGTCCGGGGCAAACCGGAGTGTATTGCGGTAATCAAAATGCAACAGCTGTAACTACGGGATGGGGATTATATAGTAATAATTGGGCCGGAGGAGTAACAGCGTGGCAAAACGTTTCTGACGAGCGTTTAAAGAAAAATATCGTTACTATCTCAAACGCAACCTCAAAGATAAAACAATTGAGAGGCGTTGAATACTTCTTTGACACCGATAAATACGATGATATAAATCTCCCAACAGAAAAACAATATGGATTTATAGCCCAGGAAGTAGAAAAAATACTACCTGAAATTGTAAGGGAGGCGATCATTTCGGGTAATCAAAACAAGAAAGCCAACAATTCTTTTTTAAACGAAAACAAAGACTATCAATTTAAGGTTCTTAGTTACACCTATATAATCCCACTATTAGTGGAAACCGCAAAAGAACAGGACGCTAAAATTCAGGCTTTAGAAAAAGAAATTTTAGAATTAAAGGAATTGATCAGGAGAAAATAAAAACGATTTTATGGCAAATGCAAAAACAATAACTGTATTTCTACTTGCACCTTTTACATTGTTTTGCCAAGGCATTATAAACAACGGCGCTCAAGTGGTTTTCTCTGGAGCCGCGCGAATATATGTTGCAGGCGGCACCAATG
Source organism: Bacteroidota bacterium (assembly GCA_013816895.1). Taxonomy (GTDB): domain Bacteria; phylum Bacteroidota; class Bacteroidia; order B-17B0; family Aurantibacillaceae; genus Aurantibacillus. Next base: position 675 of record JACDDR010000072.1, on the reverse strand, counting down.
GCGATTATTTAAGTCAGAACAACGGCATTATTAATCCCAGCGCTAACGGCATATTAACCATTGAAGGCGACTGGACAAATAACTCGGCAAACACAGGCTTCAATTCCGATAATGGCACCGTTGTTTTAAACGGGGCAAATGAAACAATTAATGGCACCAGTTCTACCACATTTTATAATTTAACGCTGCAGGGCAGTGGAATTAAAACACAAAACCTTAACACCAGCGTGGGCGGAGTTGCTACTACCAATGGCGTTCTTTCCGTTGGTAATGTCATTTATGATTTAAATTCCTTTCTGTTAACCATTACCAACCCAGCTCCGGTTGGAATAACATATGGCACAGGTTATATTTTAAGCGAAACAAATGTGGCCGTTAACCCCAGCATTGTGAAATGGAACATGGGTGTTGCAACGGGTGCGCATGTTTTTCCATTCGGTGTGGCTGGAACACAAATCCCCTTTACTTTTAATAAAACAACCGCCGGCATTTCAGACATAAGTGTTTCCACCCGCGCAACAGCGGCATCAGATAACGCACCATGGGCAGGTGGAAGTAATGTAGGGGCCGTGAGTTTTTTCTATTGTCCTAATAACGGCATGGGAGGAAATCCTTGTGCTGTTAACTCGGTTGTTGACCGCTGGTGGGACATTACACCTAGTGCAGCAGTTACTG